>JADFQD010000093.1 GCA_022561975.1 Acidobacteriota bacterium | reverse complement strand
CCTGCTGCAAGCTCTTTTTCGGCTCGCCCGTCGCTCAGGCCCGAACCGGCAAGCTTTTCACCCGATTCTCGGTCCCTGGAAACTCTATTGGACTCCCTTCCTCGCATCCCACCAACGACTCTGCCAACGCCCAGAACTCACTTCTACCACGGGCTGCTAGGACTGCAGAGCTGAGGACAGTGAGACGCTGCGCGCACGCGGGTAGAGCTCAAGGCCCCACAGCCCGACGAGTGCCAGGAGCGCCAGGTTGGAGAAGAGGAGCGGAGCAAAGGCCGGTGTCCCATAGACGATGTTCTCCCACAGACGCTCCATAGGTCCGCCGCGGATCGCCGCTGCGTGGTAGTAGAAACCGAGGAGACCCGTCGCGATCTGGACGAGGAGGACGGCTCGACATAGCCGAAGGAAGAGAGGGCTCTCATCCACCAGGAGGACGGTGAGCAGGAAGCCAACGGCGAGCGCGCTCGCTATCACGCCGATCCATTCCCGAGAATCGAAGAACCCGTTCTGAGCATGGTCGGCAAGACACAGGATGAAGTTGCCGAAGAATCCACCGAGGGCCAACAGAATCACCCACTGGGCCCACTCCCGCCCTGCCTTGGTCATGCTGACCATGCGGTCGAGAAGCAGGAGTAGGCCGATCCCCGTGTACGACAGCGGTGCCACGAAGGGCGCCGTATAGACGAGGTTCTTGATCGTCTGCTCAACGAAGAAGGTGTCGAGGAGGTGGAACACAAGGCCGGCAACGCCGATCACCACCGAGGTCCAGCCGACCACGAGCCCGAGCGCCCGAGCGAAGCCGCTCCGTGGCGGCTCGACGCTCCCTCCCGCGGCCATGATGGCGACCAGAACAAGGGGCGCAACGAGGGAGAAGATGAAGGGAATCCATTCGGCGGGGTGGCGAAAGCCGTTGAAGGAGTGGGCAACGTAGATGTCAACCGCAAGGAAGGCAAGGTTGGCGACAGCGAAGAGCTCGACCCACACACGAGGGCGCAAGAACCAGGCCGTGGCGGTCATCGCCCCGCTCGGGAGGCATCGCTGGCCCGCAGCTTGCGGGCCGAATGCTCGAGCTCGGAGGTCTTGGCGAGAAGCTCGTAGAAACCGTGCCACTGCACGAAGTCGGCGCCGCCCATAAAGGCACCGTGCTTCGCGGTACGCCCGAAGTAGTGCCAGATGTCGAAGGCGAGAAACTCGATCGGCTCGTCGAACGGTTCCGGCGTGAGCAGCCCCTCGGTACGCAGATCAGCGACGATGTCCTGCGCGGCGACCACGTATCGGTTGGTGGATTCCACCACCTCCTCGGCCTCGACATAGAAGCGCTCGATTCGCGGCGTCGTGTGGCACTTGAGGCACACCTCCTTCATCTCCGCCTGGCCCTGGAGGTAGGTGGGACGCTTCTGCGACACCGCGGCGAACAACCAGAACGAGAGCCGCTCGGTGGTGTCGTGGGTCACCTTCATGCCATCGAGGCCGCTCATGTGACAGGTCGCGCAGGTCGGTACGGGCATGTCGTGAGTCGTTAGCGCCCCGGGCTCGGCGGCAAGATTCATGTGTGCCTTCTGACTGTTGAAGAGCACGCCGTGCTTCGACTCGTTGTAGATCTCGATTTGCGAGTGGTCCGGACCCATGTGGCACTGCCCGCAAGTCGCCGGCATTCGCGCCAGCTCCACCGAGGCTACGTGGCGAGCGTGACAGGCCGTGCAGGTGCCGATCGAGCCGTCGCGGTTGGGCTCGCCGATGTTGTGGCACTGCAGACAGCCTCGGTTGGTCGCGGCACCGCCCTCGAGTCGCGCCAGAGCATTGGCGGGCCTATCGACGGCGCCAGGGTGGTATCGCTCGGCGAAGGCGATCTGCTCGTCGGTGAAGGCATCCCGCCCCATCACCGCTGCCCATGCCGGGGCAGCGTGGCGGCTCCGCAGGTATTGCCGGTATTGGGTTTCGTGGCACTGACGGCAGTTGCCTGCGGTTATCTGGGTGGCAATGATGAAGCCTCGATGGTCGAGCCGCTCCTGGCCCTCCGTCGGTCGATGACAGTCCAGACAGTGGATGCCCTCGGCCGCATGGGCGCTCATCTCGAACTGATGCACCACACCAGGAGTCTCTTTCGCGTGACAACTCGCGCACTTGCCGGTAGCGCGAACGAACTCCGCGCTCGGTTGCGCAACGTCCACCGGCGGGCGCACCCGGTTGATCATGATAGCCGCGACAATCATGCCGGTGGCGATGACAACCGCGATGAAGACGCCTCGAAAAGACATGCCTACTCTCTCCTTTTGCCTGCTGCAGCGCTGAGTCTAAAACACCAGCGGCGTCTAGTGCGGTCGGTTCAAGGGTGTGCCTCTCCTGCGCCACGGCTTCGCCAACACGCCAAAGTGGCTCCCCGGTTTGTTGGAATGCCGACTCGACGGCGAAGGCCTCATGTGCGGCGACCGCGAAGAGAAGACCACCTGAGGTCTGCGGATCGTAGAGGAGCTCTTCTTCCCATCGCTGCAGTTTCCTGGGGAGGTGGACGAAGGCGCTGTAGTAGTCCTTGTTGCGCTTTCCTCCGCCCGTCACATGCCCGTCCATCGCGTACCGCTCGACGCCCGGGAGCTTCGGCAGCGAGGCCCAATCGAAGCATAGGGTAACCGACGACGAATTCACCCGACCCGCTCGGCTGAGTTGGGCGCAGTTGATTCGCCGCGTCTACGAGGTCGACCCGCTCCTGTGCCCGTTCTGCGGCGCCGAGATGAAGATTCTCGCCTTCATCGTCGACTTCGGTGCCGCCAAGGCGATCCGCAAAAGCCTCGAGCTCCCGGTCCAAGAGCCCGAGCCGTTGGCCCACGCGCCTCCGGAGACTCTGGAGCTCATCGCAGAATACGCCTGATCCTGTAGCTTCCAGTTCCCATCCCCGGAAGTCCTGGGGCTCGTGCGATTGCTGCCGCGTTCAGGCGGTCAATTACTGAACTCGAGATCTCCTGCTGCTGCGTCTACCGGGGTTCCGGTGGTTGCGCCGCCTCCTGACCAGCACGAGAGTCCGCCAGGTGCCACTCCGCGACCACTTCAAAGCCCAAGACCCCGCAGCTCAGAAAAGCGAGTGGAACTCGCATCCTGCCTTTCGTCGGCGGTGTCCTCAAGCCACCGAGCCGAGGAGGACCATGTCTCCGGTCGGCTGCGGCACGCCGCCGGCGGGCTCGATGGTGACCGCCCAGGCCTCGAGGGACTCGAAGGTCGCGACATCTTCGACCAACACCGAGGCGCTGCCGTCGCTGTCGACGGCGAAGGTGCCGGCCGAGACCGGAGTGCCGTCGGCGATGAACCAGAGTTGGTAGGTCTCGTCGGCCGCCAGCGGGCGCAGGTTCGAGGCGTAGAAGACCGCCCGGGAGGACCCCGGATCGACGTAGGTGCGAGCCGAGCTCTCGGGCGCCGCTTCGAGGCCGGCCAGCAGAACCGAGCGTGAACGTGGCGCCGACACGATGCGGCTCGCGAGTAGTGTTCTCGCCAACTCAGTGCGCGTAGCGGTCAGATCCGTGCGCACGGCGGCGAGTTCTTGCCGCAGGCCCTCGCGGTCGGCGGCAAGACGATTCACTTCACGCCGCAAATCAATGACGGACCATCCGCTCCAGGCCAGAAGGATCAAACCGGCGGCTATCGCGGCGCGCCAACCGGCGGCCAGGCCAGCTGCCGGCCCACCGGTCGGCTCGCCGGACGAGTCACTGGATGGCTCCAGCGCCTCTGGGCCGGCCGAGGCTTTGGAGACCGCCGTCTTCTCGATCGACTGCAGGGTCCGCGCCCTGACCATGTCCGAAGGGGCGACCGGCTCAATCGAGCCGGCCATTGCCTCGACGGTGCCCGAAAGCGCCAGAAGCTCTTGGTCACAGGTTGCGCACCCGGCGGCCAGGTGGTCGTCGACGGTGCGCAGGTCCTCGCCGTCCAACACGCCGAGGGCGTAGGAGGGGAGCAATTCCGCGAGACGTTGGTCGTGTTTCGTGCTCATTGGAGTACCAGGCGCAGTTTCTTCATTCCAAGTGAGATGCGCGACTTGACGGTGCCCAGGGGTTGGTCGAGTCGTTCGGCGAGTTCGGTATGGGTGAGGCCGTCGAGAAAGGCCAATCGAATGCATGTTCGCTGCTCGTCCGGCAGCGTGTCGAGTGCCTTCGCCAGCCTTAGATCCCGCTCGCGCGCCAGCAGGCTGACATCCGCGCCCGGTTCTCGTTCGGCCATGACCGCTTTGTCCTCCCTGGCCTTGCGCTCTTCGCGGTCGGCGCGCGCGCGGCTGGATCGTAGGCGATCGATGGCTCTCGAACGGGCCATGAGGATCAGCCAGCCGCGAGGAGAGGCGCGGCGGGCGTCGAACTTGCCGGCATGATTCCAGGCTTGCAGGAACGTCTCTTGGAGGACCTCCTCGGCGGTTTCGCGGCGGCGAAGCATCTTGACCAGCATTCCGAGCACCACCGGGGCGTGCTCGTCGAAGAGTTCGGTAAAGGCGCGGCTGTCTCGGGCAACGACCCGCGCCATCAACTTCTGCTCCTGAACTTCTGATGAGGGCATGCGACGGATGCGGCGACCCCGGCTACAGTGCCTACCGCTAACGGTCTGGAAACTACTCTCACCCTCGGTGCTCCGTCAAGATCCGATCGACTCCACCTCTACCAAGGGCACCTAAGGTGCGACTGCCTCGAAAGTTACCGAGGCCCGGGCGATGTCAGCCCCGGCGCGTCGAGGTGATCGGCGCTCCAGAGCGCGGGTGCGCCGGTGAGGAGCAGGATTATGGCGGCCGGCGCTGCGGTTGTTGTCGTGGTCCTTGTCATCTACTTCTCCCTTCGTTTTGGAGACGGATGGGTCCGGCTCTTGGGCTCGGTCCCGACTTTCGCAGGGAGTACGGAGCCGTTGCCGGATCAGATGAGAGTGGACCGGAGTGCCGATCGAAGGCGAGGAACGGCGAGGTCTCGTTGATCGGCGAGGCGCCCGGCGTTTCGCTCAGACCTGAAACTGAGTCAGGTGATGGTCGAGGTGCTTGTAGGTGGCCCAGCCCTGCTCATCGGCCGTCATCGCACCGAAGATCGGATGCCTGCTTTGACCGGCGCGCGCGCGCCCGGCCGAGTGCATCGCAGCGAGCACCTCCAGCAGCCGCGCCTTTTGCTCTTCAAAGCTCACGCCAGCCCCGATCTCGTACTGCGGATGGGTCTTGGCGCTGCGAGGATAGGGCTTGTCACTGAGGACCATCTTCTTGATCAACCGGCCCATCAGCCGGATGTACCAGGGGGTACCGACGAGCGCCTTGCCGTTGGCCACTTCGGCCACCTCCGCGCAGTGCGCGCACATCTGCGCAGCGTTCATCCTGCCCCAGCCTGGCGCGGCATCGAGCATCAGCCGGGCAATGCGCCCGAGAAGGGCTTCGTAGGTGTCGTGGTCGTAAAAGTTCTTTCGTTCCATAGAGATTCCGAGCCTACCGGAAGATCTTGAAGAAGATTTCGAAAACCTTCGAGACCGTCGGGGTCAACTTGCCGCGCCGCCAGCTGTCGGCGGCCTTCTTGATGACCTCGGCCTGGGTCGGGTAGGCGTGGATGGTGGCTGCGATTTTGCCCAGGCCGATCTTGTGGGTCACCGCGAGCGAGAGTTCGCCGAGCATGTCGCCGGCATGATCGGCAACCAGAGTCGCTCCCAGAACGCGATCTTTGCCTTTCTGGATATGGAGCCGGAGGAACCCCTGGTCGCTTCCTTCGAGCACCGAGCGATCGACTTCGGAAAGCGGTACGGTCACCGTTTCGATTTTGATGCCCGCCTTCTCGGCGTCCTCGGCGTACATGCCGACATGCGCGATCTCTGGATCGGTGTAGGTACACCAAGGCACCACCAGATCGCTCGCCCTCTTGCGTCCGAAGAACAGGGAGTTCTGAATCGCGATCCGGGCCAGCGCATCAGCCATGTGGGTGAACTTGAACCGTGTGGCGACGTCACCGACGGCGTAGATTCTCCTGTTGGAGGTGCGCAGGCGATCGTCCACTTCGACACCGTGTTTCGAGAACTCCACTCCGGCGGCTTCGAGTCCGATGCCATGGACGTTGGCAACCCGCCCGACCGCGAGCAGCAACCGGTCGCAGCGCAGCTCCTGGCTCGAGCCGTCTCTTTCGAAGAAGATGACGGTTTCACCGCCCCGCGATGCGATTTTCTGGATGTTGGTTCGGAGTTGAAGGTCGACTCCGTCGCGGGTCAAGGCCTGTTGCACGATCTCGGCGGCATCGGCATCTTCGCGCACCAGAATGTGCGGCGCGATGTCAAAGATCGAAACCCGGCTGCCGAAGCGCGCGAACGATTGGGCCAGCTCACAGCCAATCGGTCCGCCACCGATGATGGCGAGACGAGGCGGCAGAGCGGTGAGTGAGAACACGGTTTCGTTGGTCAGGTACTCGGATTCAGAGAGTCCGGGAATCGGCAGAATCATCGGACTGGCCCCGGTGGCGACCACGGCCTTGCGGAAATGTAGTCGCTGACCGTCGACATCGAGCGCGTCGGAAGCGACGAAACGGCCCTCTCCAATGAAGACGTCGATACCGAGGGCCCGAAACCGCTCGGCGCTGTCGTGCCGGCTGATATCGGCCCGGAGTTTCCGCATGCGCTCCATCACTGCGCCGAAATCGCCGGTGCCTTCGACCGTTGTCGGTGCGCCGAAGGGATTCGGCCCCTGGGCCGCGTGCCAGGCTCGGGCCGCACGGATCAGGGCCTTGGAAGGCACACAACCGTAGTTGAGGCAATCACCGCCGAGGAGCCTTTTCTCGACCAGCGCGACTCGGGCTCCCAGTCCGGCCGCGCCGGCCGCGCTCACCAGTCCGGCGGTGCCGCCGCCGACGACCAGCAGGTGATAGCGGTCGGCGGGCTTCGGATTCGACCACGCGAGCGGATGGACGTTGTCGATGAGCCGCTGGTTATGGTCGTCGAAGGGTTCGAGGACCTCGCGGAGTTCGGGATCGAGGCCTTCGAGATCCTTGGCGAGATCCTTGGCGCGAGCCGACTCAGTCATCTGAAACCTCCCGGGTGGAAACCTCCTGGGCGGAGACCCCCTGGCTCAGAGCCCTCTTGGCGATCCGGGTGACGATCGCTGTGACCACGACCGTGGCCAGCAGCCCGAGCGATAGAACGACCCAGTAGCCGGCGTCACGCTCGACCTGGACGCCGCCCGCGACTGCGGCCAAACTGCCCAGCGCCTTGCCGTAGTAGACGTAGAGAAAGGTTCCCGGGATCATGCCGAAGCATGCCATCACATAGTCGCGGAATCGGACTTTGGTGAGCCCGAGCGCGTAGTTGAGGAGATTGAACGGGAAGATCGGGGAGAGACGCAGGAGAAACACGATCTTCCTGCCCTGCTGGGCCACGGCCTTGTCGATCGTTCGAAAACGGGGCTTCGACTCGAGTTTGTCTTCCACCCAACGGCGCGCACCGTAGCGTGCGACCAGAAACGCCCCCATCGCGCCCAGCGAGGCGCCGAAGAAAACGAAGATAGTGCCTTGCAGCAGTCCGAAGATTGCGCCGGCGGCAAGGGTGAGGAGAGAGCCGGGGATAAAACCGACTGTTGCGATCGCGTAACCGGCGATGAAGACCAGCGGCCCCCAAACTCCCAGGCTCTCGACCCAGGCAGCGAACTGGGGCACGTACGATCCCAACTGGCGGCCCAGCCAGATCAGGACGACGAGGCCCGCGATCGCGGCCAGGATCTTCAGAATGCTCAGGACGGGGGTCGATCGATTCGATGCTTGGTTTCGCTCGTCGGTCATGGGAGCCAGATTCCGTCGGGAGAGGAGTCACAATGCCGGCGGCGAATGCCCAGCATGGCACCGACCTACGACCCTGCGAAGTAAACGGTTCAGCGGCTAGGCGATGGCCCAGAGTGCCGTGGCCAGCAACATGCCACCGACACCGGCTAACATTGCGGCAGTAGCTGTGAGGTTGCCCCAGAGCGTTCCTTCCTTGGCCGTCTTGCCGAGCACGATGAGACCGAGGGTCGCGAGGAGGAGCTGTCCCAAGACCATTGTGGTGGTCAACCAGCCGGCCATCGACTCACCTGGGGCCCCGCCCAGCGCGGCCTTGAGGTTGAGGCCGGCGGCAAGAATCGAGACAACGAGCACTAGCAGAGCGACGATGTCCCACTTCTTCGGTCGCGGCAGCTCCCAGCCGAGCACAGGCAGTTTGATTGCATCCTGTCCCAATGTTCCCTCCAGTTCTTGTCAGCTTTGGCGCTCGGATGCTAGCACAGACAAGGGAACTGGCTATCGAGACCAGGGCTAGGGCCGATTCTCAGAAATTGCTGAGTGCGTCAGAAAAGTCGCACGATGTGTCGTGTTTTGGTTGCTTTCTGAGTAAGTGTGCTCTAGATTCCACACGAACGACAAAACTAGGAGGACATCTTGACGACACGGGCCGAGATTCTGAAAACCGTCGATGCCGAGAAAGTGCGCTTCCTGCGCCTGCAGTTCACCGATCTCATGGGCACCTTGAAGAATGTGGAGATACCCCGAAGCCAGTTCGAAAAAGCCCTGGACGGGCAGATCATGTTCGACGGTTCGTCGATCGAAGGCTTCGTGCGGATCGAGGAATCGGACATGCTGTTGGTCCCCGACCTCGACACCTTTCAGGTGAACCCTTGGGCGAGTGCCGACGGTACCAGGGTGGCAAGGCTCATCTGTGACATCTATCGCCCGGATGGTGCCGAGTTCGAAGGCTGCCCCAGGCTGGCGCTGAAGCGTCAGGTGGGTAAAGCGAAAGAGAAAGGCTTCAAGATGGTCGTTGGGCCGGAGGCCGAGTTCTTTCTGTTTCAAAAGGACCGGGCCGGCGAGGTTCTGGTCGAGACCCACGACGTCGGTGGCTACTTCGATCTGACGCCGGTGGATCTCGGTGAAGAGTGCCGGCGAGACATCGTGGTGGTCCTCGAAGCCATGGGCTTCGAGGTCGAGGCGGCTCATCATGAGGTGGCGCCGGGGCAGCACGAGATCGATTTTAAATACGCCGAGGTCGTGGATGGCGCCGACAAGGTGGCGACCTTTCGATTCGTGGTCAAGAAGGTGGCATTGGACCACGGGCTGCACGCCACCTTCATGCCCAAGCCGCTCTTTGGCGTGAACGGCTCCGGCATGCACGTCCACCAGAGTCTCCTTGATCGCCGCGGCAAGAACTCGTTCTACGCCAAAACCGGCGAGTGGCAACTGTCGAAGGTCGCGATGGGCTACATCGGTGGAATCCTCGCCCACGCCAAGGGCTTTGTAGCGGTGACCAACCCGCTGGTCAACTCCTACAAGCGGCTGGTTCCCGGGTACGAGGCGCCCACCAACATCGCTTGGTCGGAGAAGAATCGCAGTCCGCTGGTGCGAGTGCCGGCGAAACGTGGGATGTCGACCCGCTGCGAAGTGCGGATTCCGGATCCCTCATGCAATCCTTATCTGGCGTTTCTGGTAATGCTGGCGGCGGGACTCGACGGGATTGAGAAAAAGCTCGAGCCGGGGCCACCGGTCAACAAGAACATCTTTGCTATGAGCCAGCGGGAGAAGAAGCGAAGAAAGATCGACCAGCTACCGTCTGACCTCAACAGCGCGCTCGACGCGCTCGAGAAGGACCGGGTGATCTTGGACTCCCTCGGTGATCACATCAGCCGCCACTACTTGCAGGCTAAGCGAATGGAGTGGGCCGAATACATCCGCTACGTGCATCCCTGGGAACAGGATCGGTACCTGCGGGCTTATTAGGTGCCGCTGGCATCGGGGACACCTTTCCTAGGTGTCCCCTCCCGACTGGTTTTACTCGACTCGACTCTTACTACGCTTGGTGCTCCGGCCTCAAGAGGTCGAGGATGGTCTTGACCGGGGTGAAGGTGCCGAGCGGTACTTCCACGAATGCCGTGTTCCAATAGGCCATGGCGCCGTTCCAGAGCCCAGGTCGCTCGAGGGCTCTGATGGAGCGCCCCCGGTGCTTTTTTCTCGCCACGAAACAGAGGCTCGGATCGGTGAAGCGCGAGAGGTCGTAGGGTCTTCCGTTGCGGTCGCGCAGCGCGCAGACCACGTCGACCGGGTTGAAATGGCTGGCGCTCCGAAAGATGTCGGCTTGATCCCCTGATTCGAGATCGATCTGGCTGCTCTCCACGATCTGGCCACTCTGACCGAGCTGCTTGCCGCGTCCGACCCCGGGCTCCGATGCCTCATCACCTTCCGCCACCCAGAAGGGGCCTCCCCCGGGCTCGCCGACGTTCTCGACCACGCCGCAAACTCTGAGCGGCCGATCCAGCCGCTCGACGAGAAAACTTCGCAGCGTCTCCGGCCCTAGACCTTCGATTGCAGGGGGAAGAGTAAGCGCGAGGTTCTCGCGGCAAAAGGAGAGGGCGTCATCGGTGGCGCGGGTAGCAGCCCGGACTTCCGCCAGGGGGTGCGACCGTTCGAGTCGATCCAGCAGCTCGAAGCTCCGCCTTCTCAGATCGAGGAGGTGAGCGCCCAGACGCCTCTTCCAGGCGGCGGTCTCCCGATGGTGTTCGGCGCGAGCGATGTTGTCGATGTTCTTGATGAAGACGACGTCTGCGTCGAGCCGGCCCAGGTTGGCGATCAGAGCGCCGTGGCCGGCGGGACGAAACACCATCCGGCCCGCTCTGGACCGGAGCGGTTCAGGGCTCCCGGTGCCGGAGACTGCGAGGGTGATGGCGAGAGTATCCGTAGAGGGATCTTGTGCCGAGAACTCTATTTCGAAGTCGATGCCGGTTGATTGTCCGGCTGCCTTCGCGGCGCGTCGAGCAGCTTTCTCGAACAGCGGCAGATGCTCGGAAGCGACCGTGAAATGCAGGGCGACCACGTCGTCTCGGCTCCGGGCGTAGCCGACGGCCTCGTAGAGGTGCTCTTCGAACGAACTCCTGATCTCGGATAGGTAGGTGTGAAACGGAACCAGTCCCTTCGGCAGCGCGGCCAGATCCAGCCCTTCGCTGCCGGCGATCAGGGCGCCGAGCGCGAGCGGCCGGTGGTGAAGGTCGGCCAGATCGATTCGGCGCTCGGCCGCCAGAGTCGCGAGTGCCGGGGCGAAGGGCAAAACGCGGATTCGGTCCGCCAGTTCGAGGGCCTGGCTGGCGGCGGTGTCCCCCAGATCGGCTGCCTGTTCGAGCGCCGCCCGGCCGCTGTCCCCGAGTGACTCGGCGGCTTCACTCAGGAACGAGAACATACGAGTCGCGGCTCCGGCAGCGGGCACGAACTTCACCACGCGTAGCTTCCGAACCGCCACCTCCCAGGCCCGTTCGAGGTCGGACCAGCGGCTCGGCTCCAGGACCGCGATCCCGTCGCCGACTCGACAGGCTCGCTCGAGAACAACCGGGGGCGGAGGCTTCTCGAGTAACCTCAGCTGCTTGTGCGCCTCTTCGAGCGGTATCCCCCGCCGCTCGAGGTCCTCCCGGTCGGTGCTCGAGAACTGGGTACCGCTGGGCATGGCGTCTTACGGGTCGAACGAGTATAGCGCCAAGGTTGCCGGTGAGGCGCCGGTCGCCGATTCGGCGAGCGGTCGTTCGAGGGTCGGCGCGCAACCAGGAGGCACTCTGATTAGAATGGCCGGAGCGCCTTGCCGGCGAGCGAAATGACCTCGAACTCCAAGCAAGCTATTTGCGGGACACGACACGAGTGACCGGTCCGCACGCCGTCATTTTGGGACTGGTTCAGGGCATCACCGAATTCCTTCCGATCAGCTCCTCGGCCCATCTGATCCTGACCTCGTATCTTCTGGGCTGGGAAGACCAGGGCCTGTCGTTCGATATTGCCTTGCACCTTGGTTCGATGCTGGCGTTGGTTGTTTACCTCAGGAAGGATATCGGTTCGATGATGCGTGGGTTGTCGTTGCGCGGGAGTGGCGACATCGAGAGCGCCACGCAAACGTCGCTGGCCCAAGCTCTTTTGGTTGGCACGGTACCGGTCGCCCTGGCGGGCCTCACAATGCTCGGATTCGTCGAATCGACCAGCCGCGAACCCGTCCTCATCGCGACGACTTCGATTGTCTTTGGGATCGGCTTGCTGATCGCCGACCGCAAGGGCACCCATGAGCGCACTCTCCGCACGATCGGCTGGCGAGATGGGTTGTTGATCGGCCTGGGGCAGGCTCTGGCTCTGATTCCTGGCACCTCGCGCGCCGGCATCACGATGACGGTGGCGCTGGCGCTCGGCTACAAGCGAGCCGTGGCCGCGAGGTTCTCGTTTCTGTTGGCGATTCCGGTCAGCGCGTTGGTTGCGGGCAAGCAGCTCCTGGACGTCCGCAGCGGTGCCGGTCTCGCAATAGACCCGAGCCTATTCTTGATCGGTTTCGTGGTGTCCGGCGTGTCGGCGTATCTGGCGATCGGTTTTCTGATGACCTGGGTGAAGCGCCAGGACTATTCGCTTTTCGCAGCTTACCGAGTCGTTCTCGGTTTCGTAATTCTGGTCTCGGTCTGGCGTTGATGGAGAAACTGCTCTTCCCGCGATTCGACTGAGGATGCCGGACCGCGACCAACGCTGGGTCGAGCAAGCGCTCGAGGGATCGCAGGAGGCCTATCGACATCTGCTCGAGCTGTATCAGCGGCCGGTGTTCTCGATCGTGGTCCGCATGGTTCGCGATCCCGCGCTTGCGGAGGATCTGACCCAGGAGACGTTCGTCAAGGCGTTTAGGGCTCTCGGCTCTTTCGATCGCAACCGCAAATTCTCGAGCTGGCTGTTTACCATCGCCCACAATACGACCATTGACCACCTCCGGCGCAAGCGGTTGCCGACTGTGTCCTTGGAGCCGGCCGGCGACGACGAGGAGGGCGGCAGCTTGGCCTTCCTGGCGGTGGCCACCGATCCCTCGCCCGATCAGCTAGTGACACATAGCGAGCTGGCGGCTGCGCTGGAACTGGCTTTGTCCGGTCTGCGAGTCGAGTACGCCGAGGTCCTGGTACTCCGTTTTCAACAGGGTCTGTCGTACGAGGAAATCTCCGAGATTACGGGGCTCGCTCTCGGAACTGTGAAGACTCACCTCTATCGCGCTCGAAAGGCGCTGGCGGAGGCGCTCGAGAGTAGCGGCTGGGACCCTAGCGCCTACGCTGGGAATCGTCGATGATATTGAGGTCTGTCTTGCGAAACACAATGAGTCGAACAATCGTAGGGTCCAAGGAAGGCGGTAGACGCCGGGAGTCGAAATGAGTCGCAAACTGAAGAAAGTCACCCAGCGTTGGCTCGAAATCGAGCGGCGGGCTACGGCCGATGCCGCAGATGGCACCGCCGCTGCCGCCGAGACCGCGCTTTCGCGAGTCTTTCGAGCCCTGCCGATGCCGATCCCGAGTGCGGCCCTCGCCAACCGGACGCTGGCGCAGCTGGGCCTGGCAACGGGCGTGACACCCCCGCCGCACTGGGCGTATCGATGGGCCGTCTCGACGGCTCTGGCGTTATCGGGGTTGGCGACCGCGCTCTATGCGCCCGCACTGCTGTCGTCGCTGAATTCGAGGGTCACGGCCGACTGGATAGTCGATGTGGGAGCGGGGCTCCTGGTCGCTGTTTTCCACCGTCTGGCGGCCGGCTACACGCTCTGGGACGTCATGGCTCGAGCCGGAGCCACTGCCGCCGAGGTCATGGCGACGCCGCAGACCTTGGGTTTAATGCTCGCCACCGTATTGTTTGGATTGGCAACGTTTCGGGTTCTCGCCGGTCTGGTTGCTTTTGAAGGGAGTTCGTATCATGCGTGAGACAACAAGAAGAAATCGAACCGCCGCAATGCTGGCTGCAGGCTTGGCTGTCATGGCCATGCTGGCCATGGCTACCTCCGTGGCCGACGCGTCGGAACGGAGCGAAGCGGCTCTCGAAGCGCTCGAAGCAGATTTTCGAACCCTCCCCATCGAAGACGGTTGGCTGCTTCAGCCGCTCGATGAGGGACTCGGGATTCGCACCATCGAGGTCAAGAGCGACAGCCTTGCGATTGATGGACTACGGATCTCGGAGGACGAACTCGCGGCTCGGCTCGGGGGCCTGGCACAGGCGGTACTGGATCTGAGTTCTGTGGTGGGGGCAGGTGCGGAAGAGGAGGAAGATGAGTCCGTCGTGGTCGAAATGCTCGAGGAAGAGCGTGAGGTCGCAAGCGGCGAGCGTAGCGAGCGCGCCCGCCGCCGCCATCGCCTACACCGGGACCGCTCGGATTCCCAGGTCGTCATCGGCAACGATCTCACCGTCGAGAAGGACGATGTCTATCGCGACATTGTCGTATTCGGTGGACACCTCACGGTTGCCGGGCAGGTGATCGGAGACGCGGTTATCATCGGCGGCGGGGCGGAGGTGAGCGGAGAGATCACCGGCGATCTGGCGGTGGTGGGTGGTTCGATCGAGCTTGTGGATGGAGCGCGAATCATGGGCGACGTGGTGAGCGTTGGCGGCTCCGTCACGCAGGCCGAGAACGTCGAGGTCTCCGGCCACGTGATCGAGATACCCTTCGGCCCCAATTTCAACTTCGGGAACTTCCGGGGTAGCTGGGGCAACTGGGGTGACTGGGGCCGGTTGTGGGATCTCTCGGACCATGCTTCCGGCTGGGGTCGACATGCACGTTGGTTCGGATTTTTCGCGGCTGGTTGGGAGTTGATCGGCGTCTTGTTTTGCGGGCTCCTGGCGTGCCTGGTCTTTCTGGTGGCGCGGAATCCGGTGGAGAGGATCGCCGTACAGGTGGCCGATGAGCCCTGGAAATCGGGACTGGTCGGTCTGCTGACTCAGATTCTCTGCGTGCCGGTGCTGGTGCTCGTCTGCCTTGTGTTGCTGATCTCGATTATCGGAATACCGTTGTTGCTCCTGGTGCCCTTTGCGATTCTAGGCTTCATCCTGGTCGCTTTCCTTGGCTATACCGCAGTGGCCTACTGGCTCGGCGATCGGTCGGAGAAGCGCTTTGGCTGGAACTTCGGCAATCCTTATTTCTCGCTGTTGCTCGGCGTAGGGCTGATCGAAGCGTTAGCGCTTGTGGGTGAGTTTCTCGGCTTGGGCCCGGGTCCGATCAAGTTTTTTGCCGCGATGTTCGTGCTCTTCGGCTGCCTGGTGGTCTACGTGGCCTGGACCGTCGGCCTGGGAGGTGCGGTGTTGACGCGGTTCGGAACCTGGGGAGGCCAGAGTCGTGGACCGGCTTCGTCACCGCCTGGTGGGCCGCCGCCGTCCTCGG
>JADFQD010000198.1 GCA_022561975.1 Acidobacteriota bacterium | reverse complement strand
ACGTGGTCGCCGAGGAAGTCCGCTTTAAGGCGCATAGCGGACCATTTTCAGGGAAGCCCTGACTTCCGTTCCTGACCCAAAGCCGACATTCAGCCTCGATGGACAGGATCGCCTACTAACCGTAATCTTTGGCCAGAACCGCGATAGGGTGGAGGCCGCTGGATGGCCGAAGATATCGCGCAATGGCTCGACAGACTCGGGCTCGCACAGTACGCGCAGGCGTTCGCTGAGAATGGTGTCGAGCTACAACACCTTCCGCACCTGACTGACGATGATCTGAAAGAACTCGGTCTGCCTTTGGGACCGCGCCGACACCTGCAGGCCGCCATCGAGACACTATCCGCAGATCAGCCATCCATCCGGCCAACCGTACCTTCGGCACAAGAACCCGAAGCCCGACCCGCCGATGCCGAGCGCCGCCAGCTGACGGTGATGTTCTGCGACTTGGTGGGTTCCACCGCCCTCTCCGAGCGCCTCGACCCGGAGGACATGCGGGAGGTGCTGCGCGCCTTCCGCGAGGCCTGCCACGCCGTCATCGACCGCTTTGAGGGACACATCGCCAACTACATCGGAGACGGGCTGCTGATCTATTTTGGTTATCCGCAGGCGCATGAAGACGACGCCGCGAGGTCGGTGCACGCGGCGCTCGGCATCGTCGCCGAGATCGGCGATCTGGAGTGGACACGCGACCGGCTCGAGGGCATCGAGCTCGGCGTACGCGTGGGCATCCACACCGGTCTGGTGGTGGCCGGCGATATCGGCAGCGGTGAGGCGCGGGAACGGGAGGGGATCGTCGGCGAGACACCGAACATTGCGGCGCGGCTGGAGGGTATGGCGCAACCCAACACGGTGGTGATCAGCGATTCAACGCAGCGGCTGGTCGAGGGGCTGTTCCTGTGCGACGACCTGGGGCCGCAGGACCTCAGAGGCGTCTCCGAGCCGGTGACGGTCTACCGGGTGCGCGAGGAAAGCGGTGCGCATGGCCGCTTCGAGGCCATCACTACAGCAGACCTGACGCCGCTGGTGGGACGTGAGTCGGAAATCGGCCTGCTCCTCAACCGCTGGGACCGGGCCAAGGACGGCGAGGGCCAGGTGGTATTGCTCTCCGGCGAGGCCGGCGTCGGCAAGTCGCGAATCCTGCGCGGCTTTCGCGATCGCCTGGACGATAAATCGCACAACCGCATCCTATATTACGGCTCACCCTACCACCGGAACAGCCCGCTCTATCCCGTGGTCGACCAGCTCGAGCGTGGTCTGCGCTTTGAGCGAGACGATGACCTGCCACAAAAGCTGGACAAGTTGGAGACGGTACTCGCCGATCTCAAGCTGCCGGTCGACGAGCACGCACCGGTCCTCGCGCTGCTGCTTTCACTGGCAACCGACGATCGCTATGCGCCGGTCGACATAAGCCCGGAGGAACTCAAGAATCGCATGCTCGACGCGGTGTTGACCATCGTCGAAGCGATGTCGGTACGAGCGCCGGTGCTGATGTTGGTCGAGGATCTGCATTGGATCGATCCGTCGACGCTCGAGTTTTTGCACATGGTGGTCGAACGGCTGCGACTGTCGCGAATCCTGTTCGTGGGGACGGCGCGACCGGAGTTCGAGAATCCCTGGGGCGACCACGCACATGTCACCGCTCTCACGCTCAACCGCTTGAGTCGCCGCGAGAGTGCCGAGCTCATCGGCAAGGTGACGCACGGCAAGAGTCTGCCCGACGAGGTTCTCGACCAGATTATCGCCAAGACCGACGGTGTGCCACTGTTCATCGAGGAGTTGACCAAGACGGTTCTGGAATCCGATTTGCTCGAGGACACGGGTGATCGCTTTGTCCTCTCCGGTCCGCTACCGTCCTTGGCCATCCCCGCCTCGCTTCACGATTCGCTAATGGCGCGGCTCGATCGGCTCGCACCAGTCAAGGAAGTGGCGCAATTGGCGGCGGCGCTGGGTCGCTCTTTCCGGCGCGACGTGTTAGTCGCGGTTTCACCTCTCGACGAGGTGGCGCTCGACGATGCGTTGGCGCAGCTGGCGGCGGCGGGGCTGGTCTATCGGCGTGGCATGCCGCCCGACGTCACCTACGAGTTCAAGCACGCGCTGGTGCAGGACACGGCATATCAGTCGCTTCTGAAGAGCAGGCGCCAAGAGTTCCATCTCAAGATCGCCATGGCGCTGGACGAACGGTTCCCGGAGATTGCGGAAAACGAACCCGAAGTGCTGGCGCATCACGCCTTCCAGGGCGAGATGTGGGACAAGGCCGTCTCCTACTTCCGACAGGCCGGCGCGAAAGCCGCCGCACGCTCCGCCTACCGGGAAGCAGTCACATGCTTAGAGCAGGCGCTCGGGGCCCTCACGCATCTGCCTGAGAGTCGCGAAACACTCGAGTTGGGGATAGATCTCCGGCTGGACCTCCGCAACTCGCTGCATCCCCTCGGAGAACACCAGAGGCTCTTCGACCACGTTTGCGCGGCCGAACCTCTCGCCGAGCGACTTGACGATCAACGCCGGCTCGGATGGATATCCGCCTACATGGCTACCTATTTTGCAATGTCGGGTGACCCTGACCGCGCTGCCAAATCCGGCCACCGCGCCCTTGCCATCGCCAAGGCCCTTGGAGACTTTCCCCTCGAGGTCGGGGCAAATTTCCGCTTAGGGCTAGCCTACCTCACCTGCGACTACCGTCGCGCGTGTGAATTCTTAAGGCGCAATGTGGAATCCCTGCAAGGCGAGCTGATCCATGAACGTTTCGGCGAGGCGGGCCCAGCCTCGGTTCTCTCCCGGTTCTGGTTGGTCCCGTCGCTAGCTGAGCTGGGAGAGTTCGCCGAGGGCATCGCCCGGGGCGAAGAAGCGGTGCAGATTGCTGAGACGGTCAATCAGCCTTGGAGTCTGATCGGGGCATTTTACAGTGTCGGGTATCTTTACCTGCGCAAAGGGGATCTCACTAAGGCAATCTCCGTGCTCGAACGCGCCCTTGAACTCTCTCAGGCCTATCCATTGTTCTGGCTTCCCTGGATCTCCTCGTCCTTGGGCTATGCGTATGCCTTATCCGGGCGCGCAGCCGAAGCCCTGCCGCTTCTGGAACAGGGTATCGAGCAGGCCGCCTCGAAGAAACAGTGGAGGTTCTATCCCCTCCAAGTTGTCTACCTGAGCGAAGCGTATCGGCTGGCCGGCC
>JADFQD010000092.1 GCA_022561975.1 Acidobacteriota bacterium | reverse complement strand
TCGCCAGATCGTGCAGGCATTCCCCTGGGAGACGGCACCCCATTACCTGCAGCGGGATCGCGATGCGGTCTACGGCTTCGCCTTCCGCCATCGCGTGGCTGGACTCGGCATCACCGAGGTGCTCACAGCTCCCAGGTCACCCTGGCAGAATCCGTACGCCGAGCTCCTAATCGATGGGCAACCTCTTTGCCGAGGCCCGCCGACCTCACTCTAGACCCGTTTCATCCCTTCTGGGTCGGCACAACGCTGCCGGTGTTCGACTTGACAGTGCCAGAACAAGAGAACAAGCGGGGGGACTCAACCAATTTTTGGTCTCCAGAGAATCCGGGGCGGTTCAAGTGCCGCTGGTAGGCCAGAACGAAGAATACACCAAGAAGGGTCGTCGCAGTCGCAGCCAGGCCACCCTCGACACCGAACTCGCCTCCAGTCGCCGGCGTGGGACCAGTTACCTCGAGAATCTTCATCCCGCCCTGGATCTCCTGGCCCGTGACAGCCAGGCCCAGAATCGGACCTTGAAGGAAATTCCACCCGAAATGTAGGCCAATCGGGAGCCAAAGACTGCCGGTAACGGTGTAGCAAACTCCGAGCAACAGTCCCGCTAGTGTGAGGTTGAGAACGGGGAGGACTCCGGCGGAAAGAGCTTGCCCGTGGACCGCGACGAACAGCACCGTTGAGACAACCAAAGCCACTCTCGGAGTCGCGATGTCTTGGACGGCCTGAAAGATGTAACCCCGAAAGAGGACCTCCTGCAGGACGGTGTTCAAGGCCAGGGAGGTCGGAACCGGACCCAACGACGTGGCAGCGAAGTCCTGAACCGCCTCCGCTTGAGCCCAGCCCATCATCCAGAGGGACCCAGCGCAGATCGTCATCAGAGAGAATCCCAGCGCCAGCCCGGACATGAGCTCTCGTACGGCCCCTGAATTCTGCAACCCGAGCGATCGGAAGGGTCGCCGATCGACGAATCGAAGCATGATCCACGCGGCGGCTAGGACCGTCACCGCGCCGACCGCATTGGCATAGACCTGAGCTCCGAGGCCGTCGAGATCGCTTGCCGTCTCTGTGCCGGCGACGAGCGGCCACAGTAGCGGAGCGTATAGGCCGCCCCACACCATCAAGAACAGTGTTATGCGCCACGTGGCGCCCCAAGCTTGCCTGAACGCTGTCCCTGTAGATCTCAAGCCCTTCTCCCGAAGACGCGTTCTCTCCTGGGCACCTCGCCCAAGGTCTGCGCTTTTATCTGGCTCTCCTAGTCCGGCACCGGAATGAAGCTCTTCCACCGGTCGAGCCAGGTCTCGAAGCTCGCGATTCCGGGGTTGAGAGATCGAGTCATGTCGAGGTCCCGCACCCCGCAGAAATCATCCTCGAAATCCCGGTTGAACTGAAACATGTTGCCGAGGTCTTCGACCCCGGGGAAACCCGACGGCTTGAACATCATCCGCATTTCCTCCCCACCCGGGAAGCGACATCCTCGATAGTCGTCCGGGGTGATGTCGTTGTGGTAGACCTCCCGACCGAGGGCCCGAGACAGGGCACCGGACATCTGCTGCCCGGTCAAATGCTCGGCGGCGATCGCCATGTTCCGGGCCTCAGCGGTTTCGGCTTCGGGTGAGAAATGCTCCCAGAAGAAGCTCACACAGAAGGCTCCATACGCCCCGGAGAAGGCCCCTTTCAGGCTCTCGACGTCCCCCACGTCGGCAGCGACGACCTCAGCTCCCATCGACTCGAGTCCTCGTGCTTTCTTCGACTCGACGTTTCGGGTGAGAGCGCGGACCGAGAAAGGGCTCTCGGGATCGCTCAGAATCGCCCGAACCAAGCCTCCCCCTTGAGCCCCGGTGGCGCCGACGACGGCTATGATCTGCTTGTCTGTCAAAATTTGCTCCTTCGTTCCAGTGGGTGTTCTTGTACCACAACCAGAGGACAACTAGAGTACTGGATCGGGAAAACTGCAAGCCCTCGCCGATTCCGCGACGCGTGTTACTGGTTCCCGTTTCCAAGCTTGGACCGGCGCCTGATCGGCGCTCATCGTCCGCGCCGTGAGCACCACTGTCGCGCCCTGAGCTCCCAGCTCGTAGGCGATTCCTCTACCCATACCGCGGCTGGCTCCGGTCACCAAAACGATCTTGCCTTCAACCAGTTTCATCGAATGCTGTCCCTCGCCAAAACCCCGTCCACCCAGGGAATCGTTGACCTCCCGCAGTGATCGCGGCCAGACTGAGCGCGATGCTCGAGATCGTCTCCACTCTCGCGAACACACTCCGATCTGCCCTCGAATCTCGCCAAGATCTCGTCCTCGAGAACTTGGCGCTTCGGCGCCAGCTCGCTGTCCTGACGCGCTCGGAAGGTCGCCCTCGTTTCCGCCCGGCCGATCGCCTTCTCTGGATCGCGCTCCGGTGGCTCTGGGACCGCTGGAGGGATTCACTTGTCCTGGTCCACCCGGCAACCGTCGTTCGCTGGCACCGGGAAGGCTTCCGGCGATACTGGGCTCGGAAGTCTCGTCGCCGTCCGGGTAGACCGCTAGTCGATCCAGAGCTCGTGAGACTCATCCGTCGCATGGCCACCGCGAACCCGCTTTGGGGAGCGCCACGGATCCATGGCGAGTTGCTCAAGCTCGGGATCGAGGTTTCCGAGCGCACCGTCTCTCGCTACATGCCCGAACAACGGAAGCCGCCCTCCCAGAGCTGGCGCACGTTCCTCAAGAACCACATGGGTGACTTAGTCTCGATCGACTTCTTCACCGTGCCTCACCTTCGACCAGGTCGCTGCTTGCGTCGTTCACGAAATAGCGCGATTGAGGCAGTCGACCCCGTCCTAGTCCCAGCAGCCGCGTAGCCTACCTGCAGGTATGGCTCAGCTATGTAACCCCTGAAAATGCCCACCATCGAGCAGGTCGAATCACGAGTGGAACCGTGCACCCGTCCGAACCTCGCCCCAGCAACTCTAGGCTGACAGTACCGTCGACGGGAGCGAGCACATTTCTTCGTCTGATCTCGAGCGTCGGATTCCGGGAACTTCGATGATGCGGACGTCCTCAGGGGGATTCTCGACCGCTCATACCAGGGTGTCGATCATCTGCGAAAGCTTGACGAAACCCAGGCGTCGCGCGGTGGCGCGAGTTGCTGGAAGCCGCTCGAAGAGGGCCAAGAGAGGCTGGAGAACGAGCGGCCAACGGTGCCCCGGCCCCAGCACATACCACGGTCGCAAGAGCGTCGTCCGGAGTCCTGCCTCCAAGGCGACCTCCTCACATCGCGCACGAACCCGCCAGTAGGCCTTCATCACCGGCGCCGGGTGAGCCACGCTGACATAGACGAAATGCTCGACTCCAGCTCTGAGCGCGGCCGCGGTCGACGCTTGGACCGAAGCCAGATCGACGGCTTCGAACTGGGCCGCCTTCCAAGGTGCCGGACGGGAGACTCCCACTAAATGGACGAGCGTCGCCGAAGGGGGAATCGAGTCTGCGAAAGAGGCGCTATCGAGTGCATTTCCAAGAACGGAGTCGCAGCGATCAGGAACCTAACCTTCCGATCCCGGTCTCACCAAGATGCGTACCTTGTGACCCCGCCTCGAGAGAGCCGGGATCAGGTGGCGTCCAAGATAGCCTGTGCCTCCGGAGACGAAGACGGAGTTCGTATCAGTCATTGCGGGCAGAGCTGATCGTCGATCAGCCGGCGTGAGGTGATTCGTTTTGCGACAGGATTCCAGACCATGTCGTATCTCCTCAGAAGGTAGGTAACGGCGGCGGCGAGATCCAATCCGAGTGTGAACTTCCGGATGGACCCCGCCGCTCTCGCCGTCCTTGGTTAGTTGGGAGAGCCCGCCACCGGGGTGCGCAGGTAGGGAAATTTGTTGTCGAACTGCGAAGCCTTCTGCTGCGTACCGTCGGTAAAGGGCAGGAGACCCGAGGGGGCGTCGGCCGGGTCGCAGTAAGCACCCGGGAAGGCGTGGCACAGCAGGCCCATCGTCACCCGCAGAGTGATGTCCACGCTGTCGTCACCGGGCCTGCGGCCGTTGGGGTATCCGGCCAGGTCACCGCCGATGACGCCCAGGCTGTTCTGGCTGCCTCGCGGCGTCGGGTCGATGGTGACGTTCAGCCGCTGCATCTCACCGAAACCGAATTCGTTGAGACCCGCGATACCGGTGATGAAGGTGGCCAGCAGATCCCGCCGTGGGAAGTTGTTGGGCGCCTGGACGCCGGCGGCACCGAAGAGGATCTCCAGCAGCTCGGCGAACGCCGGATTGGTCACGTAGGTGGCAAATTGCGCGTCGTCCGACGGCTTGCTGGCATTGAAGCGGTCCTTGTCCTTGAGACCGATCACCACCTCGTTGAGCAGCGGCATGCCGATGCGAGACACCTGGACAAAAGAGCCGGATTGCTTGTCCGGACGGTC
This sequence comes from Acidobacteriota bacterium, assembly GCA_022561975.1. Lineage (GTDB taxonomy): Bacteria > Acidobacteriota > Thermoanaerobaculia > Multivoradales > JAHEKO01 > CALZIK01. The sequence continues at coordinate 10,752 of JADFQD010000092.1, read as the reverse complement.
GAAGCTGGGCTTGGTGCGCAGCTTCCGGGTCTTGCGTAGGTGCGCTGTCGTCCATCCTCCGATGACATCGGTCCGGCCGTCGGTCAGGCACTCGATCGGCACCTCGAGGATGAACGCGGTGATGTTCTTGTCCTCGAGGGCGTCCGGCTCGGCCCGGCGTGAGCCGAGCGGGTTGCCGACGTTGACCAGGTCGAAGACCTCGCCCAGATTGACGGCGAAGGGGTCGTTGCGCTGGCCGACGAACATACGGCCGTCGGCGCAACCGGAAATCCCCACGTCGTACATGAAGCGTGCGGCATACCCGGCATAGTCGGGGAAAGTCTTCTTGCCGATGTAGTCCATGGGCTTGTCGAACCGGGTCGTACCGTCGGCCAAATTGATCAGCTTGTGGTTCGAGCCTCCACTCCGCTTGAGTGTCACGGTATAGCTTTCGAAGAAATTGAGGTTGGCCTCGCTCGCCACATCCGTGACCTGGCCTGCTTCCTTGAGTGGAATGGACACCTTCACACCGCCCGCGTCGACCTTGATGTCGGCCAGCGTGCGGTCGAGGTCGAACTCGAAGACGATGTCCGGCTTGCCGTCGCCGCTGTTGTCGATGTTGATCCGGTACCTCGCGTCCGGGTCGAGCGAGAAGTAGTTGGGTCCGCCGTAGGCGTCCTGCAAGGGCAGGTAGTCGGCAATCAGGGTCACGAATCCTTCGCGCCCCGGCTGGTAACTACGAAACATGTAGAAGTCGGTCCCGTCCACCTTCGGATGCTCGGTGACGAACGGTGCTTCCCGATGGCTCGAAGCGCCCGCTGGGAGCGCCACGAAGGCGCAAAGGATCGCTACGGTCGCCAGGCTTGCGGAGATGATGAGTTTTTGCTTCATTGTTTTTCTTCCTTTCGTTATTCCGCCGACGGAATCGCGGCGGGTTTGTTGTTTGACGGGAAAGATCCGAGCGCCTGCCGGGCACTTTCAGCCACGAACGACGCGGGGTTCACTTCCAGTGAGCGATTCAGATACCGGCGCGCCTCGTCCTCGTCGTTTCGATCGAGAGCGATGACGCCGGCGTGATAGAGAAGTCGAGCATCCTGGATACCCGGTTGGAGGGCATGCTCGATGGCTTCCTGCGCGGCCACGAGCTGACCGTTGGCGTGTAGCGCCCAAGCCAGGGCATCGAGCGTGAAGACATCGCGCCGCCGCTCGATCTCGGCTCGGGCGATCGCCAAGGCTTCCGTCGGCCGTCGGCTGTTCTCCAGGTAGTAGAAGACCAGCTCGCGGTTGGCGTTGTCGTTGTTGTCCATCTCACGCCGAGCACCGGCTTCGAACTTCGCGAACACGGCCTGTGCCTCCTCCACCCGACCCGCGCGCAGCAGCGCTTGGCCCAGATAGAAGAAGTTCTCCGGATGCGGCGCCAGCTCGCAGTGCCTACGCAGCAGCTCGGCGGCCTCGGCGTGCTCGCCCCGGGCAGCTCGGACCTTGGCCAAGTTGGCCAGGGCATAGTGATAGTCGGGAAAAAGCTCGAGCGCCCGGTTCAACGAGGCTTCCGCCTCGTCCATCCGACCGGCGCCAAGCTGGAGATGGGCGACCTGAGTCAGCAGCCAGGCCCGATCCTCGACCTCGTCGAGTCGCGTTCGCTGGTAGGCCTCCGTCATCCATTCGGCGGCGCCCTCGACGTCGCCGAAGAGTTCTCGCAAGTACGCACCTCGAGTCAGAGCGGCCACGTTGCCCGGACGCAGGTCCAGCATCCATTGCACCGCCCGCTCGGCTTGGTCGTATTTTCCGAGCTCTACATAGGCGTCGGTCAGGAGAGCGTAGGTCAGGATATCGTCCGGAGCCCGACGGTTGAGAATCTCGGCTTTCTCCAGCGCCCGGGCGAACTCGTGCCGGCCCAGGAGTGTCCAGACCTCGATTCGCCGGCCGGCAAAATTGTCCGGCTCCAACCGAAACGACTGCTCCAGCGCCTCTAGAGCCTGTGTGTAGTACTCGGCGTTCGAGGTCTCACGCGCACGACGCGTCAGCGCCAGGCCCAACGCGTTGTGGTTCCCGTAGATCTTGGGGTTTTCCCGAATGGCCGTGCGCGCGAGGGCGAGCTGTTTTTCGGCCGGCGACGGCACGGTTACTCGATCGTCAGCGCTTGCCGTGAACGACCAGAAACAGACGAGAGCCGCGGCAGTCAGTTTTTGCATTTGTGTTCTCAGCTTTCTCGTCGGTCGCGTTCGAAATGGAAGTAGTCCTTGGGTCGCCCGGCAGAATGGTGGGCGACCCAAGAGACCTCAACTCAGCTGATGGGACCTCCGCCTTCCTCACCGGGATCGATGTGGCGGTGGTTGCGACCGTCGGGCGCCGAGCCCAGATAGGGGAACTCGGTGCGATATGACGTGTCGTTGACGTTGACCCCGTCACCCAGCATGTCGTTGACACCTGGCGCAAACCCTGAAAACGGGGGATCGACCAGCACACCACCCACGACGACCCGGAGAACGATGTCCACAACATCGTCGAATACTCGCCGGCCGTTGGGAAAGCCCGCGCCGTCGCCCGCCAGCAGGCCCAGGCGGCTGGCATCCGCCGGCGGCGTCGCCGAAACGCCGGTGTTGAGCCGCAGCAGGTCCGCGATCGGTCCCGCCGGTGTCCCGGTCGCGGCGATCGGGACAGCATAGGTCACCAGAGGCAGAAGATCCAACCGTGGGGCACTGGGCACCGCCAACAGCCCGCCGTAAAGGGCCTCGACGATCGTCACGATGGGCGGATCCAAAAAGAAACTGGTGAACTGAGCGTCGTTGATCGGCTGATCCATGCTGAAGCGATCCTTGGAACCGATGCCGATCACCAGCTCGTTGATCAGTGGATTGCCCATGCGCTGTACCTGGCGCCACGGGCCCTTGTTCAGGGCCGCCCACGGCGATCGGCGAATGGTCACCCGGCGACGGGAAGTACTGCCCCACACGCCGATCGTGGCCGCCGGCGAGGTAGCCGGCTCGACCTCCCCGGTGCTGGTGAGCATCTCGATGGGCACTTCGATGGCGATCGAGTTGACCGCAAAGCCCGAGACGGTGTCGCTGGCGAAGTTCTCCTGGGCCGCATCTTCGGCCGCAGTCAAAACGCCGGGCACGCCACTGCCCAGGGTGCGAAAATTCGCCGTGTCGAAGGTCGCACCCAAGTCGATGTAGAACGCGTCGTCGGTGGTGCCGGCAAGTACCGAGATGCCGTTGTCAAGGTGGTAGGTGGCGGCGGCGAAGAGGGCTTCGTAGTCCATCGTGCGCGGACCCGGATTGCCCGGTATGGCGAAGAAGGGCGAGCCGTCCCCGTTGGTCAAGGAAATGATCTCAGCGTCCTCGCCTTCGACCTCCGTCGCCCGCACCATGGTCACGGTGTAGGTCTGACGCAGATTGAGGCCCGGGTTGTCGAAGCTCTCGATCTTCGGCGGCACGACCAGGTCGCCGGTCGCCGGGTTGAACGCCCCGCCCTCGATTCCGGCCACCGCCGTGTACACGGTGGGCAGCTGGAATTCGGTGAAAAAGCGGAATTGGAAAGTCACATCCGCCAAGGCGTCGTGATCGTTGTCGATCTTGATCTCGTAGCGGATGTCGGGATCGAACGGGAACAGCGTGGGGCCGTTGGCCGGCTCCAGCAACGGATCGACGCCGAGGATCAGGGTGACTTTCTCCGGCGTCGTGTCGGGCCCCTGGAGTTCGTCGTAGCTGACGAACGCGTACACGTCCGTGATGTCCGCGCCGCGATCCAGGGCGGTGATCGGCGCCTCGCGATGGTTGGCCGCCTGCAACGGCAAGCCCGCGAGGACCGTGATGGCTGCTGCAGCCACCAGAGTGTTTCGTACGTTTCTGAGTTTCATCGTCGTTCTCCTTCGGTCTGGGTTATGGAAAATCGAGTTTCCGCGATTGACGTGTTGCTGCTTCTCTGCTCTATTCGGTGGGAGTACGGAGTCATCCGCCGTCCAGATGAAAGGTCCGCGTGAATCTGTTGGCTGGCTCTTCATGAGAGTGATCGACACGACTTCATTCCTGATCTTCGAAGCGTCTCGGCAGGGGCGCCTGCGCAACCACCGTGCCAGACTCAAAAGAGCAGCAAAACCGCACGCGCCTCGAGAAGAAATCTCACCGTGAGGTGAGACGATGAGACGGGGTGCTGAGACGGTGAGACGAAATGAGACGGCGCGTCGGCGCCGCCTCGCGACCAAGATCTGGCGAGGTGGTCGCGGTGGGAACCGCCGGTTGGCGCCGTAGGGTGAGTTAGTTCAGACGCCGGGTCGAGAGGCCGTACTTCTTGATCTTGCGATAGATGGTGGCGCGGCTGACCTGCAGGCGAGCGACGAGCTCCTTACCAGTTCCGGTCTCGCCCGGCCCGGAAAAAATCTTCGTCCTTGGCCCAGCGGTGTGCGCAGGTCCTTTTTTCTCAAAGAGCTGCTCGACGAGGCGGTCGGCATCGGAGGTGGTGAGGCCTGCGACCGATCTCCCACAGCCGCACCGTCGTGGGGTCAACGCCAAGCCTTCTCGCCAGTGCTCTCTGAGCCCGTCCGCGTCTGCGCCGAATCGTCCGCAGCTTCTCTGAAATCGAGATCGGCTCTCGTGAATGTTCGTTGCCGAGGAAGTGGATGATCGCTGACCAGAAGCCGATTCTGGGCCTTGCGTAACCGTTCTCCCGGTTCATCGCGGTGGACGCCTCGCCTCCGACCAGAGCACCAACGTCTTGCTGACCCAGGCTCCGATCCAATCGCGCCTTCTTCAGGTGCTCGCTCACCGTCATGGGCTCCTCAGGATACCCCGAAGCGGATGAGAATCGAACCTCTCGGCCGAGATCGTCCAGTCGTGCGAGCGGAACCTCGAGCTTCCTCCGAGTTCGGGCACATCTCGGCGGGCTCACAGTACCTCCTTTTCTTGTCCCGCCCGGAACTCTTTTTTCGGCTCGAATAAACAAATCGTGCGCCTCCGGATCACTACGGACATAGTCGTAGAGTTTTTCAACCGACAGTCAAGGAGGGACCATGTATGGCAAAGCAAGAATTCAAATCGCCTCTCGAGAAGATCTCGGCCGCCAAGCTCAAGAAGGTCAAGAGTAAGAAGCTCAATCTCAAGCCCCTGCTCGGCAGGTGGCTCAACTGCGACAAGGACACCGGCGGTCTGGTTCGAGTCAGCCTCGGCAGCCGCCGCGGCGCTCTGACCGTGCATCCGTTCGGGGCGTGCGTCCCGACGCCGTGCGATTGGGGAACGGTCAAGGGCCTCGCCTACTCCGAGAGCGTCAGCTCGGTCGACGCGGTGGCCTTCACCGCGATCTTCAAGTTCAGTTTCAAGGAAACGATCGTTACCGGGCACCTATGCGGAGGCTGTCTGGTCGTCGAGACCTACAACCACTTCACCGACGGCAGCGGGCGCTGTGACTACTACTCGCGCGACTGTTTCTGCCGGCGGTAAAGGCGTCGGTTTCCGAGCCGGGAGCCGGGGTTGCTGCACTGTTCTCATCGCGTAACCGGGTTTCCGGCTTCGGAGGGTTCGCTAGCGGGAGTCCAAAGGCCGAAGGCATGCGCAAGCCGGACCGAAGGGATCGACGGGGGGAGTCCGGCGACGGGCTCTCCCGCCTTTCTTCACGCGGCGCGTCGCGACGTCCTCCAGGGAGACAAGTCCGTGATTCGCCGACCCCCCTCAGCCAGCGACCATTACCAGTTCCCTCGACTCGTGGGGATCGAACGGCGCGCCTTGCATGTCTCCGTAAACCTCTCGAGGCGGCAAACGGGCGACTTCGAGCATGACGCGAAGCTCGTTGCTCTTCCAACCGCGAAGCTGGGTTGCGCGAGTATCGACAAGTTCCATAGCTGGAACAACGGTGGGTCGGTAGCGAAGAACCGAGGTCGTGAGGATGACGATGCCGTCCTCCTGTGGTTCGACCACCCGGACCACGACAAGCTCGCTATCCGGAGCCAGGGAACCGGGGGTGCCCGGCACGAACTCGAGTGGCAGGGCGCGATTTTGACCCGAGAAGACGCGGTCGTAGTTAAGCGTTTGGAGAAGCAGCGGAGCTCCCGGCAAAAGCCGGCGCTTCAAGCCGACCAGCATGCGCGATACGGACTCCGCGGACAGGAGATACGGCAGCGTGTTGCCCAGGCAGAACGCGGCCCCAAAATGCCCTCGTACGCTGCGCTCGACGGCGCCGATCTCGCCAAGAAGAAACTCGACACCGGTGGGAACGGGATCGCGCCGAGCCCGCTCGAGCGCGGTCTCGGAGGCATCGATGGCGACCACTTCGCAGCCCTGCTCCGCCAGGAAGCGCGCGTGCCGTCCCGTGCCGCAGCCCAGATCCAGCACTCTCTTGGAGGGGGCGTCGGCCAGCACCCTGAGGATCAGAGACCGCTCGAAGGCAAGCCGTTTAGGCCAGTCGACGAGATCGTCGGCGAGGAGGCACGGGTTGGAGTCGCGAGTGAGCTCAGGCACCTCTTTCAGGCTATCTCAGCTTCGGTGTTTTGTTGCAACGGTTCGTTTGCCGAACTCCAGGTGGCTGGACCTGGCACGAGATCCCAACGGACCGGACAAATTTGCTACGCTCAACCTTTCAATACAGTGAGCTGGCCCTGCCGCCGGCTTACCCTCGACTCACCCTAGGCCTCGGCCGGAGGAGAAAGGAGCGGTCACGAAACTTCGCAAGCTCACGGTTGGCCCGATTGTGGGCGAGACCACGCCCAAACGCGCTCGCATCTGGGGGCGCGGCGACGCTCAGGTGGTCGAGGATCAACCACGGCGATGCTTCGGCGCCATTCGCTGGCGGCAAAAGGGCTCGGCCACGTGGAAAGGCCCCTCGTTCTTCAAGATGAACCCCAACTTCGATCTGACCGGTGTGGCGATCCTCCAAGGCCTCCGGCCCGAAACCGCCTACGACTACGAAGTCGGGCACTTCTTCTCCGACGCGGAACTTCCCGACGCTCCCATCTCCAATGTGGAATGGGAGGAAGCCAGTAAGAGTTCCTTCAAGACCTCCAGCGACAAGGACGACCGGCCGCGCACCCTGGTGATCGGCTCATGCCGCTATCTGCTCAAAACCTTTCTCGGTAGCTTCTTCGACGATCGTGGCGACAAGACATTCCGCTCGATCCTCGAGCAAATGGACGACGACCACATCGAGATCGACCAGGTGATCATGATGGGCGATCAGATCTACGCAGACGATCTGAAAGCATTCAACCCGGACGCGACGGTCAAGCAGTTCTATCGACGCTATCGCGACGCCTTTTCCCAAAAATACATCCGGCAGCTCATGAGCAGGGTCCCGACCTACATGACGCTGGATGACCACGAGATCGAAGACAACTGGCCCAGCAAGGCCTCGGAAAAGGACTGGAAGACGCTGTTCCCGGTTGCGATCCACGCCTTTCAGGCCTACCAGCTGAGCCACAGTCCCAACATCCCGGTGATCCGCGGCAGATTGGTCGGAACGCCGGATCATCTCTGGTACCAATACTCCGACGGCTGCTGCGATGTTTTCGTGACCGACAGCCGAACCGAGCGCTACGTAAGCAACGAGGTGAAGCGCGAGATGATCAGCGATCGTCAAATGAACGCGCTCAAGCGCTGGCTGAGCAACGGCTCCGGTCGGGCCAAGATCGTCGTTACCTCGGTGCCCTTCTTTCCCGACTCTGATTCCGACGAAAACACCGATAAATGGTCCGGTTTCCAGCGTCAGCGCAACGAAATCCTCGGCCATATCGAGCGGAATCAAGTGAAGAAAGTGGTCTTCTTCTCGGGCGACGTCCACGCCTCCTTTTGCGCCGAGCTGATCTCGCCGACCAACTTGAAAATCATCTCGGTGGTCTCGTCCGCCTTCTTCTGGCCCTATCCTCATCCGAGCGCCCGCCGCTTCCGGCTGCGGGGCTCGATCGACGCCGGCGCGGCGGGAGTATTCAATCTGGCCAACGCCAGTCGCGTGATCTCGGACGACAATTTCAGTCGCGTGCGCGTAACTCCGACCCAGATTCGTGTCAGCGTCTTCGGGCGTAAAGGCAAGCTGAGAAACGAGAGCGTTCACCGCTTCTAGGGAGAATTCAAGAAGTCTCTTCACACCCAGATTTCACCGTGGTATCTTTGGCGATCTTAGAAAGAAATGCAGGAAGAAAATCCCACCTCTGCGGGTGAAGTTGTCAGCCGAATAGTGCCTTTCAAAGCCGGCGACGGCTTGGATTGCAACTTGATCCACGTCCAGGGCGACAAGGCACCGACCCGTGGCCCGGTACTCCTCGTCCACGGCGCCGGAGTCCGCGCCAACATATTCCGGGCGCCCGTCGAGAACAGCCTGGTCGATGTTCTGGTGGAGCGTGGCTACGACGTCTGGCTCGAGAACTGGCGCGCGAGCATCGACCTCCCTGCCAATCTCTGGACCCTCGATCAAGCGGCGGTTCACGATCACCCGAAAGCCGTCGAGAAGATCGTCGAGGAGACCGGAGCGGACCGGGTCAAAGCCGTCATTCACTGCCAGGGCTCGACCAGCTTCATGATGTCCGCCATGGCCGGCCTGATTCCCCAGGTTGACGTGATTGTCAGCAACGCCGTGTCCCTTTATACCGTGGTGCCCAAATGGTCGCGCTTCAAACTCCGGAGTTTGGTGCCGGCTCTCGGTCTGATCACCGATTATTTGAATCCTCGCTGGGGAATCGAAGCACCGACGCTCAGAGCCAAACTCATCTCGCTGGCGGTTCGCTTGACCCACCACGAGTGCGACAACGCCGTGTGCAAGCAGGTCAGCTTCACCTATGGCAGCGGGTTCCCGGCGCTGTGGAGTCACGACACGATCAGCGACGCCACCCACGAGTGGATCAAAGGAGAGTTCGCGGCGGTGCCGCTGAAGTTCTTCGCCCAGATGAACCGTTGCGTAAAGAAAGGCAATCTCGTCGCGGTCGAGAACTACCCGGAGCTTCCCCGGGACTTCGCGGCCCAGCCGCCGAAAACCGATGCTCGCTTCGCCTTCTTCGCCGGTGCCAACAATCTGTGTTTTCTTCCGGACAGTCAGGTGAGGACCTACGATTTCTTTAATTCGCTTCGCAAGGATTACCACTCACTGAACGTCCTGCCCGGTTACGGGCACCTCGACGTCTTCATGGGTGAGAACTCGGCGCGAGACATTTTTCCGTTGATGATCAACGAGTTGGAACGCGGCAGCTAGGCGGGGGCGAGAGAAAGGCCTGCAGCGCAAATTCAGGGAGGTGTAGATATGGGAAGACCGAAGAGACTGGATCGCCAAGAGGGTCGCCATGCGCTGGTCGATGGCATTCCCTTCGAAATGCCTGTTTTCTGCCGCGAATCGCCCGCCCTATTCGCGGTCTTTCCAATCAACGCCGAGAAAGCGGCAGCGGCGCTGCCCGGCAACGAACTCCACCCGCTGCGGCTGTGGAAGAAGGCGCTTCTGGTGATCACGGTCATCGATTACCGCAAGACCAGCATCGGCAAGTACATCGAGTACAGCATTGCCATCGCCTGTACTCACGGACCCAAGCCGGCGCCTCGACTCCTGCCGGGTATCTTCATGAAGACCTTCGGCAGCGGCCAGTACGTTCTCGATCTGCCGGTGTCGTCGGAGGTCTCGGTCAAGGGCGGCAAGGGAATCTGGGGCATGCCCAAGCACAAGCAGAGCTTGAACTACATCGTCGGCGACCAAACGGTCAGCAGCCAATACGACCTGGACGGCCAGCTCGCAACCTATATCGAGATCCAAAGACCCAAGAAGGAGTGGCTGCCGTTCAGCGCCGGAGCGGCGAACTACTGCGCATTCCGAGGAATGCTGATGAAGTCCTCCATCTACTTCAAGGGCAAGGTCGGATTCTCGTTGTTCAAGAAGGGTTCGGCACGGTTTGTCGTCGGTGACCATCCGAGAGTTCAGCCCCTGAAGGATCTGGAGATCGGCCCCGACCCGATTCTCACCGCCTTCATACCGTCGGCGACCGGCGCGCTCGACGATCATTACGAAGGCTGGTTTTTGAGCGAAGAGCAGCCGCCGACCACTCGGCCGCAAGGTTTCGAAAGCGTGATCGACCTCGGACTCGACGAGGAATGGCTACCCCCGCCGACGGCGCCGGTACCGGATTGAACTTGGACCCCCTCCTCATGAAGCAGTTTCGCCGGATCAGTCCCTCGTTGTCAGCCGGTGTGCTGGCTCTGGCTCTCGGGAGCTGCGGGACAAAGTACCTCGAGCGCGCAACACCGGCCGTTATCAACAGCGGACTCGAGGAACTGATCTCGGAAGAGAACCAGGAGCGCCTACGCGAACTGGCCGCGATTCCCGACCTGCGCGCGGCCGCTCGTGAACTGACGCAGGGAGTACTGGAAGCAAGCCTCAAGGAGTTCGACAATCCCGAGCGAGCCGAAAAAATCTTCGCCCTCACCGAGACCTTTATCGATCGGGCAATGGCAGCCCTCGAGGAGGCGGTAGGAACCGAGCTCGGACCACGGTTCCGGCGTGAGTTGGCGCTTTCTGTCGAGGAGGTTCTCGCGGCGGTGAGCGAGAGCGCCAGCCTCGACGACCTCGCGGCTGCGGGTCGGTCGCTGCTTCCTTCCCTTTGGGAGAAGGTCTTCAACCCTGTGCTCGGAGCGCCTCTGGATAGTGCGCGAATCCCCACGTTCACGGACCTGCTCGCAGCTGGATGCTCCCAGAGCGGAGTCACTGCAGTCCTGGACAACCGCAGTGCCATTGCCCACCTGCAAAGCGAAGTGGAGTACTGGACACATCTTTCCAAGACCCTGTCCAAGCTCCCCCAGCGCCAGCGCCGGATCCATC
>JADFQD010000197.1 GCA_022561975.1 Acidobacteriota bacterium | reverse complement strand
TCATCCCGGACAAAGACCGCTCGCAAGCCCACCACCGCTTCCTCCCGGACAAAGACCGCTCGCAAGTCCACCACCGCTTCCTCCCGGACCAAGACCGCCGCTCGGAAGTCCACCGCGTCTTCCTCTCGGACCAAGACCGCCGCTCGCAAGCCCACCACCGCTTCCTCCCGGACCAAGACTGCCGCTCGCAAGCCCACCACGGCTTCCTCCCGGACCAAGACGGCCGCTCGCAAGCCCGCCACGGCTTCTTCTCGGCGTCGGTAGCCCCGGGGTCGGCTACGAACGCGAACGTCTCTCGACACGCGGAGGCCCGCTCGAACTGCTGCGAACGCAGGCGCTTCTCGAGCGCTTCCTGCCTGCCCCACCCGCGGTCGTCTTTGCTAGGATTCGACATCTGAGTTTTCTGATTTCCGGAAAGGAGCAGGACCATGACCAGGAATTTCCTGAAGGCCGCTGGTGTTACCGCGATCGCTCTTGCGGTGGGCTGCGCTAGACAGCAAACCGAAAACACCCAGGACTCGGACTAGGCCACAGTGGACGGCAATGTGCTTCTGGCTGAATGGACCGGCCCCTATGGCGGCGTGCCCGCCTTTGACAAGATGGACCTCGACGATCTGAAACCGGCCCTCGAAACCGGCATGGAGCGGAGCCTCGCCGACATCGATGTAATCGCGAACAGCACGAAACCGCCTACGTTTGAGAACACCATCGTCGCGATGGAGCGCTCCGGACGTGATCTCGATCGGGTCTTCACCTTCTGGGGACTCTGGAGCGGTAACCTCTCGACTCCTGGATTCCGGGAGATCCAGGGAGAGATGGCGCCCAGGCTGGCCGAATACCGCTCGAAGATCACACAGAATTCAGCTCTCTTCGCGCGCATCAAGGCCGTGTATGAAGGCGACGAGATGAAGTCACTGCGGCCCGACCAGCAGCGTCTCGTCTGGCTGCTGTATGACCGTTTTGCCCGTAACGGCGCGACGCTGGAGGGTGAGGCCAAGGAGCGTTACGCCGAGATCAACAAGCGGCTCGCCGAGCTTCACACGAAATTCTCGAACAACGTGCTCGCCGATGAGGAAGGCTACGTCCAGTACATCAAGAAGGACCAGCTGAGCGGGCTGCCCGACTCGTTCATCCAGGCCGCGGCAGCGGCGGCCACCGAGCGGGACCACGAGGGCGAGTACGCCATCACCAACACCCGCTCCTCGATGGATCCCTTTCTGACCTTCTCCGATGAGCGCGAGCTACGGGAGAAGGTGTGGCGGACCTACTACTCCCGCGGCGACAACGGTGACGACCATGACAACAACGCGATCATCGTCGAGATCCTTCAGCTGAGAGACGAGCGTGTCAAGCTTCTGGGCTATGGCAACTACGCCGAATGGCGGCTCGAGAACCGCATGGCCAAGAAGCCGGAGAACGCCTACGAGCCGATGAAAGCGGTGTGGCCGGCTGCGCTGGGGCGTGTGAAGGAGGAAGTGGCCGACATGCAGGCCATTGCCGACGCGGAGGGCGCCGGCATCAAGATCGAGCCCTGGGACTATCGCTACTACGCGGAGAAGGTACGCAAGGCGAAGTACGACCTCAATTCCGATGAGGTGAAGCAGTACCTCCAGCTCGACAAGCTGCGCGAGGCCATGTTCTTCGTCGCCGGAGAGCTCTTCAACTTCCAGTTCACTCCCGTCCCCGAAGGCTCTGTCCCCGTGTTCCACGAGGATGTGAAGGTCTGGGAGGTCACGGACAGGACATCCGGCGATCATGTGGGCCTGTGGTATCTCGACCCTTATGCGCGACCGGGCAAGCGATCGGGCGCCTGGGCGTCCACGTACCGCAGCCACGAGACGTTCGACGGCAAGAAAACGGTCCTCGGCTCGAACAACTCCAACTTCATCAAGGGCGCGCCCGGCGAGCCCGTGCTCATCTCATGGGACGATGCCAAGACGTTCTTCCACGAGTTCGGGCACGCTCTGCACTACCTTTCGTCGACCGTCGAGTATCCCACGCTCAATAGCGGCGTCCGTGACTACACCGAGTTCCAGTCGCAGCTTCTGGAGCGCTGGCTCGCAACCGATGAGGTGATCGACAAGTACCTGGTCCATCACGAGACCGGCGAGTCGATTCCCTCTACCCTCGTTGAGAGGATCAAGCGTGCCGCCAACTTCAATCAGGGATTCGCGACAACGGAGTATCTCGCATCAGCGCTCGTGGACATGAAGTACCACACGACCGACCCGGCGAACCTCGAGCCCGGTGCCTTCGAGCGCGCGGCGCTGGCCGAGCTGAACATGCCGGGTGAGATCGTCATGCGGCACCGGAGCCCGCACTTCGGGCACATCTTCTCCGGCGAGGGCTATTCCGCGGGCTACTATGGCTACATGTGGGCCGACGTGCTCACATCGGATGCGGCGGAGGCCTTCCAGGAGGCGCCGGGCGGTTTCTATGACAAGGACGTGGCCGGGAAGCTGGTCGACAACCTGTTCGCGGTCCGAAACGCCGTCGACCCGGCCGATGCCTACCGCGCCTTCCGTGGCCGCGATGCCCAGATTGACGCGCTCATGCGCGACAGAGGGTTCCCGGTCCACTAGCCCACTAGCCCACTAGCCCACACGGTTCGATGGGAGCGTCCGTGGCCCGGTTCAGGGGCGGGATCATCAACTTGTCTCGAAATCGCTAACCTATGAGCGCTCTGGGGCCAACACAGGCGAAAACACGGAACGTGGCCCGCTCTCCCCGGCCACAGGGCCACGTAGCGCGAAAACCGCCGACAAGGTCTCCCGCCCACCGCTTGACTCCGGCTGCCACACAAGTGATGTATGTACACACTACCTAGGTGGGTGGAAGGAAGATCATGAAGGACGACGAAACAAGACTTGCTGGACTCATCGACCTCTACCTCCTCCGCTGCGAGGTCGAAGGTAAGTCGCCCAATACGATCAAGGCGTACGGCTGGGCACTTCGGCAATTCCATCAAGGCCTGGTCGAAGACCGCGTTTCGGATGAGGTCGCCGGCATCACGCCAGCTCATCTCTACGCCTACCTTGGCCGCTTCTCTCACCTCTCGCTAGATACCCGACACCGCTACTTTCGAGAAGTACGCTGCTTCTTCAACTGGCTGGTCTTCGCGGGGTATCTCCAGGATAGCCCCTTCCGGTCGCTCCGCAACGTCCGCCTGCCGCAGAAGATCGTCCAGCCCTTCTC
>JADFQD010000196.1 GCA_022561975.1 Acidobacteriota bacterium | reverse complement strand
GGATCCGGACCCTCGGGCCGTATAGTCCACAGAGCTATCCTTCTTTGCGGTGAACAAGGGTCGAAGTCGCCTGATCGACCGGACGCACGACAATCTCGTCGATATTCACGTGAGCCGGCCGTGACACGGCGAACAGCACGCACTGCGCGATGTCTTCGGCCACCAGGGGAGTCAGCCCCCGGTAGACGGAATCCGCTCGATTCTTGTCACCGGCGAAGCGATGGAGCGAGAATTCGGTTTCGACCAGTCCGGGAGCTATCTCGGTCAGGCGTATCGGTTCGCCCAGAAGCTCGAGGCGCAGAGTCCTGGTTACGGCTCGCAGCGCGTGCTTGCTCGACGAGTAGCCACCGCCCCCGGGGTAGGTCTCGAAACCGGCGGTCGAGCCGAGCATTACGATATGCGCCCATCGAAGAGCGCCTGAGCGCCTCAGCGCCGGGAGCAGAGCACGGAGTCAGGCGAGCCACACCCAGAACGTTGGTTTCCCACATCCGGATCCAGTCGTCGTCCGAGCCGGTTTCGACCGAATCGAGACCCAGGGCACCGCCGGCGCTGTTGACCAGGATGTCGATCGTTGACGGGCACGCCGCGGCGAACGCTGCGATGCTCTTGGGGTCTACGGCATCGAGGTACACGGCCCGGCCTCCGGTCTCGGTGGCTACCTCCCTGAGCCGATCTTCTCGACGCGCGCCCAAGGTTACGTGATAGCCGGCATTCGCCAGCGCGACCGCCGTGGCCCGGCCGATGCCTGAGCTGGCGCCGGTGACGACCGCTGTGCGTGTGGAACCGCCCATCCCAAAAATCTCAGATCTCGGCCGAAGGGCACAGGTCAATGAGCACGCAACGAGCGCAGTCGGGCCTGCGCGAATGGCAAATCTGACGACCGTGGTAGATGAGGAGATGGGCCCAAAGCGTCCAGTTGGTTTGCGGCACGAGTTCCATCAGGTCGCGTTCGACCTTGACCGCGTCCTTCGCGTCGGTCAAGGCGAGACGTCGCGACAGCCGGCCGACGTGCGTATCGACGACCAGGCCCTCTTCGATACCGAAGGCGTTGCCCAGGACGACATTGGCGGTCTTGCGCCCTACTCCGGGCAGCTTGACCAACTCCTCGAGAGTGCGCGGAACTCGGCCGCGGTGCTCGTCGACGAGTGCCTGTCCGAGGCCTTTGAGGGACTTGGATTTGTTGCGAAAGAAGCCGGTCGAGCGGATCATTTCTTCGAGTTCGGCAAGCGGAGCCCCGGCGTAGTCCGCGGCCTTGGGGTACTTTCTGAACAGGGCCGGGGTCACCATATTGACTCGCTTGTCGGTGCACTGTGCGGAGAGAATCGTCGCTACCAGCAGCTCGAGTGGGCTGCGATGGTCGAGAGCGCAGTGAGCGTCCGGGTATTCCTCTTTGAGCCGCTCGAGGACGTCTCCGGTCCGTCGTCTCTTCGCGGGTCGGCTTTCGCGTCTTGCGCGCGCGGGCGTCAGTCGAACGCGTGGTGCGCTCATTTCGTGGTGAAGGCTCGGACCAACCAATTGAAGAGCCCGAGCACGAGGCCTCCGAGAATCGCCGGCAGGCAGCCGTCGATCTCGAGACCCGAGAGCAGCGCCGAGGCGACCCAAAGCATGAGACCGTTGATGGCCAGATAAAACAGACCCAGGGTCAGAACGATGATCGGCAGCGAAAGCAGAGTGACCAGAGGCTTGACCAGGAGATTCAAGGCTCCGATAACCAGCCCGGTCAGCAGCAGGTTCAGGATGTTGCCTGAATAGTGAATCCCCGGCACGAGATGGGCGGCCAGTACGACCCCCAGCCCGTTGAGGGCGATCTGTGCGAGCGCGCGGATCATGACCCTGGCGAAGAGGGGGGCGTCATCAATTCACTCCCGCTGCGCTGTCGTCGGGCGTCCATGAGGGCAGCGTACTCGGGTCCACGCCGGCCGCCTCGAGCGCCAGAGACCAAACCGAGGTGTGATCGCTGGCGAAGAGCAGGTCTTCCGCCACCGGGCCGACAATCCAGTCGTTTCGCATAATCTCCTGCATGAGCTGTCCGGCGCCCCAGCCGGCGTAGCCCAAATAGAGGCGCAGTCCTGCGGGTGGATTGCGAGCCAGGCGGGCCAGATCCCCGAGATGCTGCGTCATGGCAAGCCCTGGAAGCAAACAGGTTGTGGTCTCGTCACCTACGACGGCGCTGGGCTGGGCGTTCTTGTCGCCGAAAAGCACCGTGCCCAGCTGAGGTTGCACCGGGCCGCCCACGAAGGCACGGACGTTGGGGTCACCGGTCCACTCGATTTCGAGACCTTCCAGAATCTCGGAGACCGAGACCGCCGCCGGCCGGTTCAGGTTGAAGCCGAAACTACCCTCCTCGTCGTGGTGCAACAGCAGCACCACGCTCTTGTTAAAAAACGGGTCGAGCACCTGGGGCGTTGCTATCAGCAGGAAGGGCGCTTCGAGCTCCTGCTTTTGCGGTTCCGGCTCCATCGTGGAGATCATATCTCGCAAAAAAAGAAAGTGGCTGCTTCACGCCGGGTCCACGTCGCCGGCGGCCGCAAGGGCAGGCTGGAGGAGCGACTGGTCCGACCGGCGGCGTGGTCAGATGTCCGATAAGGGCGGACTTTCATGGAAAGTATCTGGACTCCTCGCGTGAGTCGGCACGGGGCGCCCGTGCCGTTGCGCCGAACGCGGCGGCTCGAAGGAGGATTGAGGTCACTCAGCTCGAGAGTTCCTCGAAAGTTGCCCAGAAGCTTGTGCGCGACCAGATTTCCAGTAGTCTCTCGCTCGCAATGTCCTCCATACGAACGCTCGTTACAGGCGCTGGCCTGGCGAGCGCGGCCACTGTGTTGGTGCATACACCGCGCATCGCCGCGTCGTTGGCGAGTGGCACCGTCGGTCGAGCCTCCGACCACGGTTGGCTGTGGTTGCTGACCACTCTCTACCGAGACTCGGGCCTCCGTGGGCGACTGCCCTCCGACACCTTCTTTCGAGCCTACGACCTGTCGGGCGGACAAGGAGCCGTTGGATTCGTGACCGGCTTGCTCGGTGCAAACCTCGCCCTTGCGGTGGCCGTTTCGATCGCTGCGGTCGGAGCGCTCTGGCTGGCCAGCCGGGCCGTGGACGAACGGGCCTGGGTACCTGGTGCGAGCGCGGCTGCCGGTTTCGGGATCGGGCTGTTTGCGGAGTTGCGCCGTTGGCTCGAAATGCTGTTGCCATCGGGGCTGCCCGTATCCCTCGCCGGCTGGCTCAACCTGCTGTC
>JADFQD010000091.1 GCA_022561975.1 Acidobacteriota bacterium | reverse complement strand
CGAACCACCGCTTGCGGTTGAGCAGAGCTTGGTACTCTCCGAAGTGCTCCGCCAGGCCGGAAAGCTCGGGCTTGAGCGTCCAGTTGCCGACGAAGCCGGCGGTTCGGTAGCCGCGCCGCTCGAGGACCCTCCCGAACGAAACCAGATTCGGGCGCACCCTCAAGCCGTTGCGCGTAGAGCCGTGCTCGTGCGGATACAGCGAAGTCATCACCGACGACATCGCGGGCGCGGTCAGCGGCGCCGGCGTGCGGGCCTCGGTGAAGCGCGCGCCCAATGCCAAGAGCTCGTCGATCTTGGGAGTGGTCGAGCGCCAGTGACCATAGCTCGACATCCGGTCGGTGCGCAGCGTATCGACCGAAATCAGGAGAATGTGGGGCGCCGAAGCCGCCGCGCAGGGAGCCGTCCGGGTCAGGCTCGCCACGGTCCACAGGAAGAGAACGAGAGCGGCGAGACGGTACCAGGCGATTCTCATGGCGCCGAGGAATCTACCAGATGAACACTAGGGGCCCGGCTGCTAGGGTACCGATTCCCCAAGGCGCGCCAAGGATGGAGACCAGCTTTCGAGGCAACACCGAGCCGGCCCCAACGCGCCGCTGGCGAAGGGCCGTTCGTCGCATCGTGCAGCTGGCCATTGCCGCTCTCGGTGCCGCCCTTGCCTGGCGCCTGGTGCAGTCGCTCTCCTGGGATGACCTCAGTGATCGAATGCGGGAGGCTCAGCCGGCCCTGCTGGCGGTGGCGACGCTGCTGCTCGTGAGTCGCTGGTACATCTGGCAGGCACGTTGGGGGTTGAGCCTTTCGCGAGCCGGCGATCGCACCGGCTTTCTTCAACGAGCGCGCGCCCTGATGGCATCGGTGTTCATCAATCACGTCGCTCTCCGCTTCTTCGGCGGTGTACTGCGGGGCCGCTACATGTCCGCCGGGCGGGCGGCAGAGTTCCCGCACCACTACGGCATCGTGCTGTTCGACCAACTCATGCACCAGACGGCGACCACCGTGTACACCTGGCTTGCCATCGCCTACGTTTTCTTCGTCATCGGCTGGACCGGGCTGGGATGGACGGCCCTGGTCACCCTCGCTCTGCTGCTTGGAGTGATCCCCTTGATCATCGGTCGGGAGGGCTGGCTGAGAAAGTTCGCCACCCGCCTCGGCGAGACGTCCTCCCGTTCCGAGCGCCTGCACGGACTGATACAGCAAGGCAGCGAAATTCCGCACCTTGTCGCGAGGCTCCCGAGGTCGATTCCCCACGTCGCCAACTCGGCAATCCTGACCTGGCTCTACATCGGCGCCAATGTTCTGGCGCAGTGGCTTCTGTTTCGCGCAATCGGCGCCGACGTGCCCCTGCTCGTCGTCGCTGCCGTTCTCGGCATAGGCAGCGTGATCGGCACCATGACCGGGCTGCCGGGGGGCCTGGGTCCCATGGAAGCGGCCCTCATCGGCGGCTACGATCTCATGGGTATCGGGCGGCTCGAAGCGGTGGCCGGGACGCTCCTCTATCGCGGCCTGCACTACATCCTGGTGCTGCTCTTGGGCCTGCCCTCCCTGATCACCGTCGAGCTTGGACTCGAGCGGGAGAGAGAGAGGCACCGCGCTCAAGACCTGGTCTCAGAGCCCTAGCCTGGAGAATTCACCAGGCTAGCAGCCCGTGGTAGGTTTTCGTCCGCCTTGAGCGCCTTCCCCAACCTTCCCGAAGCCCTCGCCGCCGCGGCTCGCGAGTCTCCCGCGAGCGGCCTCACGATTTTCGACCGTCGCGGCCGGGCCGTCGGGCGCCGCACCTTCGCCGAGGTACTGGAATCGGCGAAACAGGCGGCTGCGCGCCTTGCTGCCAAAGGCATTCGGAGCGGCGACCGCGTGGTGGTCGCTCTCCCGACCTCGTTCGACTGGTTCGACATATGGCTCGGCGCGATCCACCTCGGAGCGCTTCCCGTCGCGACAGCCCCCGGCGCGGTGGTAGGTGCCAGCCGGATTCAGCTCGCCAAGCTGATCGGTGTGATCGCCAAGCTCGACGCCAAGCTCATCGTATCCACCGAGAGTCTGGCCAAGAAGCTGGCCGACGAGCCAGTCTCTCCGGCCTCATCTAGCTCACCTGGCTACCCAGTCTTGGACACTCCGCTGCCGGCGTGCATGACGCCAAGCGCGATTGCGGACATGAATCCCGCCAGCGGCTTCGAGATCGCACGAGCGTTCCCAGAGAACACCGCCTTTCTGCAACTCACCAGCGGTTCGACAGGCTTTCCCCGCGCCGTCCAGGTCACTCACGGGGGCGCCATCCACAACGCTCTCGCCCTCGACGCGGGCGTCGCCGCTCCTCACGCCAGGGACTCGAGCGGCTTCATCGACCATTGGGCTTCGTGGGTTCCGCTCCACCACGACATGGGGCTGATCTCGAATCTCACGCTGATGCTCAAAGGCGTCGATCTTCACCTCATGCCTTCCGAAGCGTTTCTGGGGCGGCCGCGTCTATGGCTCGAGATGCTCGCGTCCGGAGGTCGCACGGTCGCAACCGCGCCCAACTTCGGGTATCAACTCTGTGTCGATCGCATTGGCAACGCCGAACTCGAGGGCCTCGACCTCTCGAACTGGCAAGTGGCCTTCTCGGCCGCCGAGATGATCCGGCCCGAGACGGTTTCGTCATTCCTCGAGAAATTCGGCCGTTGCGGCTTCAAGCCCGAGAACTACCGACCCGGCTACGGCCTTGCCGAAGCGACACTCGTCGTGGCGATCGACGACACCGGTGGCGTGCCGCGGACGTTGCCGGTGCCCCAGGGCGCCGGGTTCCAGAACGCCGCCGGCGGCTTCGGTCTCAGCGAAGTTTTCTGCGTCGGCGGGCCGGTCCTCGACACCCGTCTTGAGATCACCGCGCCCGACGGCTCGGCGCTGCCGGAGGGCCAGGTCGGCGAGGTCCGGGCCAGCGGTCCCGGCATTTTCACCGGCTACTACAACGACCCGGAAGCGACCGCCGAGACCCTCGTCGACGGCTGGCTCAGAACCGGCGATTTGGGATTTCTCGACTCGGGCGAGCTCTATCTGACCGGCCGACTCAAGGATCTCCTCATCATCCGCGGAGAGAATCTGATGCCTCACGAGCTCGAATGGCTCGCCGAATCCACCAGCGGCGGCGGCGGGCTCGAGCGCGCCGCAGCCTTCAGCGTCACCCACGGCACTGACGGAGCCAGGGGAGAGCAGATCATCCTGGTCCTCGAAGTCAGCCATAAGGACCCCGCGAAGCTCGAAGCGCTCTCGCGCGACCTACGCGTCGCGGTAGGGCACGAATTCGGACTCACTCTCGCCGACGTCGTCCTGGTGAAGAGGGGGCTGCTGCCCAAGACCACTAGCGGCAAGGTTCAGCGCGGCGTCATTCGGGACCGGTATTTGACAGGAGACCTGGCCAGGCTGGCGTAGAGACGCTCGCAGTAAGCTTCTGCTAGGCTTTTTCTTCTCCGATGAGCAAATCCCTGTATCTGGTCAATCCGGCACCCGTGTGCTCGAGTTACTTCGGTGCCGAGGTTTTTGAGCAATGGGCGTCTGGTCGCAATCGGAAGCCCGACAGCCGGCTGAGGCTTGCCCTGATGCATGTCTGAGACCCCGGTCGACTCGGCCCTGGCCGTCCTCGCCATTCTCGCGCGCGAGACCGGCATCGCCGCGTCCAAGATCAACGAAACCACCGAGCTGGTCGGAGATCTGGGCATCGACTCGCCATGGGCCCTCCAGGTCCTGGTGGAGATCGAAGACGAACTCGACATCGAGATCAACGACGACGAAGTTGCAAACCTGCACACAGTGGGCGACATCCTGAAAGTGGTCGCCACTCGCTTCCCGGCCCCAAGCTGAAAAACGCTCCAGGAACTCGCAGCGACTCGCGCCGGCTTGCACCAACTTCCGCCAGCTTCGGCCGGCTTCCGATACTCCCTGACGAGATAGAAAAGACATTGCAGAGTAACCACTCCGAGAGCAGACGCTACCCCTGGTTCGTAGCACCGGCGGCCTTCCTGGTTCGCGTCCTGCTCTCGACCCTGCTGCGCACCTGCCGCGTGGTCGAGATTTCGGGTGAACTACACCTGAACGCACTCGCGGAGTCCGGCCGAGCGGCCGTCTTCACCTTCTGGCATAACCGCTCGAACTACTGCGGCTACTTTCTGCGCAAGCGATGGATCGGTGCCGGCCGGCCGCTCGGGATCATCACCAGCCTGTCCCGGGACGGCGAGATCGCCGCGCGAACCGCTAGGGCCAACGGATTCCAGGTGGTCCGCGGCTCGGTCGGCGGCGGCGGCCTGGCGGGATTGAAGGCCCTCCATCGCATGCTCCGCAGAGAGAACGTGTCGGTCCTCTCCGTCGCCGACGGCTCGCGCGGACCCGTCTATCAGGCCCAGGCGGGCGTCATCGTCCTCGCCCAGACGGCCCGCGCCCCTCTGGTTCCGATCGGCTACGTCGCCTCGAGCTGCTGGCGGCTCGGCTCCTGGGACCGGATGATCGTGCCCAAGCCTTTCTCGCGCATCGCATTGGCGATTGGCGAACCGATCGAGTATCCCGAGCGGCTCGCGAAGGAGGAGCTCGGACGCGCGCAGGCTGCGCTCAAGGACGCGCTCGACGAGCTGACGAAGCAGGCGAAGAGCGGTCTGTAGCGGTCGGGAGGGGACACCAAGGAATGATGTCCCCGAGGTCACGGAGCGAGCCTTTCCATCTTCTGATGACTCGCGGAGAGACAGCATAGGCGCGACACGATCGGCGTCGAGACCATCGAGCAGCTCCTTCCGGCGATATGCAAGCACTACCAGCTGCCCGAGGCCCCGCCGCCACCGAAACTTCCGCCCCCGCCCGAAAAGCCGCCGCCGCCACCGCTGCTCCAACCGCCACCGCTCCCCGAGGTCCAGGTCGTCCAGCCCGGATGCGACTTGACCCATCGCTTCCCGAACTTGGTGTTCCCGAACAAGAGCTTGAGGATCGGGGCGCCGATGACCCAACCCACCAATGCGATCAGCCCGCTGCGGGGACCTAAAAACACCATCGGGAACGCGCCCCAGAAGGGAACCAGAAACACGTACAGAAACCAGCTCTGGCAGCCCGATGTGAAGATCGCGATCAGCGAGAACATCCCAACGACCATCAGGAACATACCGCCCATCAAGAGGCGCCCGCCGATCGGCAGGTCGTTCGCGCGGCGGGAGGTCTCCCGTGGGATCACCTCCCTGCCTTCCAGGGTGCCGACGATCGCCGCGACCCCCTGCTCGATGCCGCCGTCGAAGTCACCGGCCTTGAAGCGGGGGGTCAAGATGTTACGCAGAATCCGGCCGCTCTCGGCATCGGTCAGGTCCGCTTCGAGACCGTAGCCGACCTCGATACGCATCTTGCGATCGTCCCGAGCGACCAGAAGCAGAACCCCGTCGTCCTGCTCGGAGCGACCCAAACCCCAGGTCTCGGACACCCGCAACGAAAACTTTTCCAGAACTTCGCCCTCGAGCGACGGAATCGTTAGAACCGCGACCTGATGTCCGGTTCGGTTCTCGAAGTCCTCGAGGCTGTCGACGATTCTGGCCTCGGCGTCGCCCGAGATCAGATCGGCAAGATCGTTGACTCGTCCACTCAAGTAGGGCACCTCGAGCGCGGCTACCGCTCCGGCCGGCAGAATCACCATCGCCGCCAAGGCCAGCGTCCAAAGGCTCGTTCGACGCATTGCGCGCCATCTCCAAATGGGGCCAATCGGGCCGCCGCTACCTGTCATGCTTGCGGAGCTCATCGCTGAGTTCGTCGGTGTCGTCGGGTTGACTTGCCACCTTGTGTAGTTCGAGTAGCTCTCCGCACTCTCGAATCGCTTCGACCAGAGCATCGGACGGACGGCCCTCCCGGATCCCGGCTACGACGTGATCGACGATCCTCTGCCACTCCCCTGCTTCGACCGCCCGATCGATGCCTTCGTCTGCCATGACCACGACGCGATGTTCGAACAGGGACAGAAAGACGAGGACGCCGGTGCGATCGCGAGTCTTGAAGACCTCCTCTTCGAGAAACGCGACCGCCGCCCTGCGTTGGGTGCGCCGGTCGAGAGTCGCCTCGCCGATCAAGGAACGACGCCAACCCGGAATCGTCAAAGCAGCGAGATAACCGACCGCAGCGCCTGCCAAAACCGGAGTGATCATCCACACCGCGAGCGGCAGTCCCCAGATCTCCAGGCGCTGGTAGGCAAACAGCGCCAGCAGCGGAGCCAACATCGCGCCGAAGAGAGCACTCAACCAGAGCGCCGCAGCGTAAGTATCGCTCGAGCCGACCACGTATGGGACGATTTCACCGGAGGTCCGAACCTCGGCCTGATTCACCGCTTCCCGAATTCGCTCCTGGGCCGAATCGCTGAAGAGATCGTCCAGATCACTCATGTTCGACTCATTGTAGAACTAAGTTCGTAGCGACCTTTATCGAGCCTGCCGGAGTCTGCGGGTAGCGATCGACCTCCGTGTCGACCGTCCGTCTCTCGCGCGCGAAAAGCACTCGGTCGAGACAGAGCTCGACCGCTCCAAACGGATAAACCGCCGACCAGGAGGTAGCGCGCCGCGAGGCGATTCCCGAAGCCCTTGGCTCGCCGTGATAGAACAACGCGCACTCACGGAGGACGTCGAATGAAACGCAACCTACTCGCAACCGTCTCAGCCCTCGGCCTGGTGGCAGCGCTCTGTGTGCTGCCCGCGAAGGCCCAGAAAAACGGGGAAACAGACCCAGAAAAGCCCGAATCCATCGAAGCGGCGCCCCCGCGAGCCGAAGGCGAGGGACCGTTCTCACGACTGATACTTCGCGGCGGAATTCTCATCGACGGCACCGGCGCGCCCCCGATCGGGCCCGTCGACATCATCATCGAGGGCAACCGCATCGTCAAGATCAAGAGTGTCGGCAACCCGGGAGTCCCGATTGATCCCGAGAAACGCCCCCAGGCCGAAGACGGCGACCAGGAAATGGACGTCGAGGGCATGTATATCCTCCCCGGCCTGATCGATATGCACGGCCACATCGGCGGCGTCGACCAGGGGACACCCGCTGAGTACGTATTCAAGCTCTGGCTGGGCCACGGCATCACCACGGTGCGCGACCCGGCCAGTGGCAACGGCGCCGACTTCGTTCTCGAACACAAGACAAAGAGCGCCGCGAACGAGATCACCGCACCCCGCATAGAGGCCTATGTCGTTTTCGGCCAGGGACGCGAGGAACCCTTCCTCGAGCCCTCCGAGGCGCGGCAGTGGATCGGGGAAATGGACGACATGGGTGTCGACGGCTTCAAGTTTTTCGGCTATCGCCCGGACATCATGGCCGCAGCGATCGATGAAGCCAAAAAACGCGGACTGCGCACCGCATGCCACCATGCCCAGCTCAACGTGACTCAGGTCAATGTTCTGAACACCGCGCACTGGGGGCTCACCAGCATGGAGCATTGGTATGGACTGCCCGAGGCGCTCTTTACCGACCGGATCATCCAGGACTACCCGCTCGACTACAACTACGCCAACGAGCAGCATCGCTTCGGCGAGGCCGGCCGGCTCTGGGCACAGGTGGCCGCGCGCGGCAGCGAAAAGTGGAACCAGGTCATCGACGAACTGATCGCGCTCGACTTCACAATCAATCCGACCCTGACGGTCTACGAGGCCAGCCGGGACCTGATGCGCGTCCGGCGCGCCGAATGGCACGACGAGTACACCCTGCCGGCGCTCTGGGATTTCTTTCAGCCGAGCCGAAACGCACACGGTTCGTATTGGTTCTACTGGACCACCCGAGACGAAATCGAGTGGAAGAAGAACTTCCGCAAGTGGATGGACTTCCTGAACGACTACAAAAATGCAGGCGGCCGGGTCACGACCGGCTCGGATGCCGGATACATCTTCAAGATCTACGGCTTCGGCTTGATTCGAGAACTCGAACTGCTCCAAGAAGCCGGTTTCCATCCACTCGAAGTCTTGAAGTCGGCAACCTTGAACGGCGCCGAGGCGCTCGGCCTGGCGGGCCAAATCGGCTCGGTCGAAGCCGGCAAGCTCGCGGATCTCATGATCGTCGAGGAGAATCCGCTCGAGAACTTCAAGGTGCTCTACGGCACCGGCGCGATCAAGATCGACGAAAACAACAAGCCGATACGAGTCGGGGGCGTCAAGTACACGATCAAGGATGGCATCGTGTTCGACGCCAAGCAGCTGCTGGCCGACGTGCGCAGCATGGTCGCGGCGGCCAAGGTCCGCGAAGGGCGCGAGATCTTTCAGCCCGGCATGGAACCGCTCCAAGTCGTGCCAACGGATCCCGATCCGGGGCTCTAGCCGATGCCGGTCGACACGGAGGTCGACCGCTACAACTTACAATAGGAGAGCTCGTAGCGGTCGCGCACCGCCTAGCCGTTCCTCGGATCGCCTTCGGCCAGCACCACCCGGGCGCGGTCGCTTCGGTCGGTTGCAACCCAGAAGGTCCAAGGTCTTGGACGTGTTCTCCATGACACCCCAATCAGGAGCGCGATCCCATCACCACCGCGACCAGTGGAGGCGTTTTCGTCAAAGCTCGCTCTCCGCCTCGGGCTCGGAGGCCGCGTTATCCTCACCAACGTTGGCCTGCCCGGAGTTGGCGCGATCAACGAGACTCCGGACCTGTCGGAACAGCTCGGGCAGCTTTCCGAGAAGCGACTCGATGCGCATCGCCTCGAGCTTTCCTCGCGCGGGAGATCCCCAAATCTCGACATCCGCGGGAACATCCTTGAACACAACCGAGGTTGCGCCGATCCGGGCGCCCGCGCCGATTTCGAGATTATCCGCCGCGCCCGAACGCCCCGCAAAGATAACTCCATCTCCGATTTTGACCGAACCCGAGATCGCGGTGAGCGGCAGAAGCATCACGTGCTTGCCGATCCTGCAATTGTGCCCAACATGGACCATGTCGCCGATCTTGGTGCCCTCGCCGATCTTCGTCCGCCCGAAGGTGGCACGGTCGATGGTCACGAGCGCGCCGATCTCGACGTCGTCGCCGACTTCGACGCCTCCGATTTGAGCGATCGGTACGGGCTTCTCCTCGGTGGGCAGAAAGCCGTAGCCCTCGGATCCGAGCACCGAGCCCGAACGCACAACCACGCGGGCGCCCAGGATCACGTCTTCGCGCAGCACAACACCCGGGTGAATGACGCAGCCCTCACCCACGATGCAGCGCGGACCGACAAAGGCGTTGGCGTGAATCGTAGCGCCGTTGCCGACCACGGCCTCTTGGTCGATCACCGCTCCGGCGCCGACATGGACGCCGGCGCCGATACGGGCGGTTTCATGAACAACGGCGGTCGCATGAACGCCGGGATCGACGGCTCTCTTGGCCGACGCCAGGCGCGCCAAGACCCGGGTCAGGGCCAGGAAGGGCTCATCCAGAACAATCTGGTGTGCCGCCAGGTCCCCGATCCGCTCCGGCACCAGCAGCGCTCCAGCGCTCGAGGCTCGCGCCGCGGCCAGCTGCTTGCGCGATTTGACAAACGAGAGATCCTCCGGACCGGCCTCTTGGAGGCCGCGCAGCTCGCGACACCGGAACTCGGAATCGCCGATAAGCTCACCCTCGCCCAGCAGCTCGCGCAGTTCGCCGAGGGTCATGTCCAGTGTCGCCATCATCGCCTTTTAGTAGCCTGCATTATTCATGACCGCTCATGCAGATGGCCGAAAGCGCCGGTCAGATCGGGCCAACCACAGTGAGGAGCGCCACAGGCAGACTTGCAGTCTGTCGAGGACGCGACGAGCGAGGACGGACCGAGATGACTGGCGATCTCGGTTAGATGCTGAGTGCTCATGAATAATGCAGGCTAGAAGTCAAAGAGCTCGTCGAAGGCGGTCTTCGCGTCACGGGCGTCAGGTTTCGTCCCGCCGGGAGCCACGTCCGAAGCGAACTCCTGGAGCCACTTCGGTTCGAAGAATCCGCACTCGTTCTTCTTCGCTTTGGCCGTGACCCGGATCTCCACCGGCTGACGGCACTCGTTCAAAGCCGCACTGTCGAAATGCCGGCAGTTGGTACAGGTATGCAGATCACTGCCACAGCTCTTGCACGAATCTTCGTGGTCCGGCACCGAACCCACCGGGGCGCCGCAGCGTGCGCACTTCAGAACCGATTTCTTCGGCGCTCCGAGCCCACGGCCCCGCGGCCCGCCTCGCGCTTCTTGCCGGGGGCGAGCCTGGGGCCGGTACCCGGACTCAGGGGCGAACTGGCGGGCGGCCTCGCGGTCATCCTCATAGCCGCGTTGGCGGTACTTTCTATCCGACATGCTTCTCTTCCTTGGGAATACTATCCGGCCTGTGTTAAGAATGGGTTCACGTCTTCAATCTTCCCTAAAAAAATGGCCGACGAACGCAGGACCAATGCCCGCTACCAAGTCGAAGGGATCAAGGGCAGTTTTCTGTTCACGACCGGTGCCCGCGTCCTCAACCTGAGTCTCGATGGCATGTCGATCGAGACCAACAGCCCGCTCAAGATAGGGCGCGAGTACTCGCTCAGACTCGACGAGGGCTCCCACCACATGCCGCTCAAAGGCACCGTCGTCTGGTGCACTCTGGTCAAGACGGCCCGGGACGGGAGGGGCGAGATACAACCTGTCTTTCGAGCCGGTGTCCATTTCGCCGACATCATGAGCAGCAAGGCCAACGAACTGCGGTCCTTTATTCACAAGAATGCCGTCCTCAGCCTCGAAAATCGCTTGTTCGGCCGCTTCCGCATCGAAGCCGAGCGCCCGGCGGACCTGAGCCTCGAAGCCGAATTTACCGTTCACCAGATCAGCCTCTCGGGAATGCTGGTCGAGACCAAAGTCGCTCCACCAGTAGACACACAATGCCAGCTTGTCGTAGAGGTCGGCAGCGTGAAGTTCGAGGCCGCCGCTCGAATCGTGCGCGTCGAGCGCCAGGATGCCGGCGGCGAAACGGTCGCGGGACCAGCTTTCGTGGGCATCGAATTCACCGAGTTGAGCGAAGAATCGATGCTGACACTCGAGTCCTTCATCCGGACCGAGCTGCACTAGCCGGGTTTCGTAGCCTGGCGGGACTCGTACAGTAACGGGTTTTTCAACGGCGCCAGCGCCAGCACGACCGCGTGCTCGTAGAGGGCCCGCCGGTCGATCACACCGTGCGTGAGCAAGCCGACGGCGCCCTCTTCCTGCTTCGAGTCGGAGCGGGCAAAAACGATGTCGTCGGCCTCGCCCAGCTCCATACCCTCCCGCACCAGACGCGCGACCTCGTCCGGAAGAAAGAAGGTTCCGGATCGAGCCCGGCCAATGCCGAAGCTCGAACGCACGACGACCCATGCGAACGCCATCATCGCCCCATTTTCGGTACAACTTTGGGCACGGCTTTCGATGCCGCCTTCAATGCCGACCCAGTAGTCAGCCTCAGGCCGGAGAGCCTCCGCGGCCTCCGCCCGCGCCTCGGCGCCATGCATGGTCTCGAGATCCGAAAGCGGTTGGTCGGACACTCCGGACTCGACACTCACTCCAGCGACCTCGGTCACGCCGCCCGGCACCATTCGCCGAAACGCGCCCTCGACAGCTCCGACCTTGACCGGATTCCTCGAGGCCACGACCACGCGTTGCAACAAACTCGTCGAAGGCTCTAGCACGGCTTGGCCTGACCTTCTCACCAAGTTCGGTGACGAGAGCGTAACGCGGTAGATTCAGGCATTTGCAGCGTCGCAGTAGAAACTTGGTGAGAAGGTCAGGCCAGGGAGTCTACCGTGCCGGCAGGAGTGCGGGCGCGTCCGCCGGGTCCTGAGGGCTACCTGTGAAATGGCTTCTCCAAAAAAGCGGCCCCCCTCGCCATTTCCGTGGGGAGTGAGCGGCTTCGGAATCTCTACAAGCTGAAGAGAAACTTGCGGCACCAGAACCAACGAGAGGGACCCAAATTCGTATTTCGATCGAACTACTTCAAGACGACCAACCCCACTCTTCGGTTCATGCTGCGGCCCTCGCGGGTCGAGTTGTCGGCGATCGGAGCGCTCTCGCCGTACGAGATCACCGACATTCTGTGAAACGCGATGCCTTCTTCCTTGCTCAGGTAGCGTCGAACGCTCTCCGCCCGCTTTTCGCCCAAGTTCAAGTTGTAGGCCTCCGACCCGGTCGAGTCGGTGTGGCCCTGAATCTCGACGAAGACATCCTCGTTGTGACCCTTCAGATCGGCCGCAAAGGCCGCCAGTTCCTGAACGCCCTCGGGTGGCACGTCGGTCTGGTCGAAACCGAATCGAATCTTGTCGTCCGAGAGGATCGTCTCGAAGAGAAACTTGCCTTCAGCCAGTTTGCCCGCAGCGATCGCTCGTTCCAGTGCATCGCCGGCCGTTGCCGAGATGCTCGCCATCCGCTCCTCGTGCTGGGCGAGTTTGGTCTGATCGCGCTCGATCTGCGATTGGAGAATGTCGGTCGTCGTCGTGGTGCGTGCCTCGGACTCCTCTACCGTAGTCCGCACGTAGTTCTTCGAAGCGCAGCCCGACGACGCCATCAGGGTGACGATCGCGACAATCGCGCCGATGATCGTTGCGATCGCAGCAGGGTCCGACGCCACCGCACCCCCAGGAATCGCTTTGTTCACGCGGTCTCCCCCGCCATTCCTGGAGTCCGTGGCGTTGCCGCCGCACTCCGACGGCGTCCCTCGTCAGTATCCGGACGCGGTTTCTTGGCGATCTCGGCTTTTTCCTGCGTGGAGACAACCGGTTTCATGTCGATGCTGCCTTTGAATTTCGCGCCGCTCTCGAGATTGACTTTCGGAGCGGTGACGTTGCCCCGCACTCGGCCCGACTGGCGAATGATCACCTGCTCCTCACCGAACAGATCGCCTTCCACCTCCCCTTCGACGCAGATACTCCGGCCATAGACATCGGCTTTGACCTTGCCGGTCCGGCTGATGGTCACGATGTGACCCCTGACCATGACTTCGCCTTCGACGGATCCTTCGATGACTAAGTCTTCGTTCCCGGAGAGGTTGCCTGAAATCGAAATGGACGGACCGAGAGTGGCCGGTTGCGCATTGGCGCCTCGGTTCGGCTTCGGCTCCCCGCTAGGTCGCCTGATTCCGTTCGGAGCCGGCGCTTCAGTGCTCTGAGGCTGATTGCCTCGGGTCTTGGTAAACACAAATACCTCCTTCGGGAGTCTCGACAACGCAACTGCGGTGCCAAAGTCGCTCGGGGAGTCTCGAGCCCCGAATCGCCAGAAAACATCTAAAATCCGTCCGTTTCACGCGTCCTCACCGGTGGAAACATTCTGGTCCACCGCGAAACAAACTAGGAAATTTTTTCCGCCTGGTTGAGTTTTCGGGATTAAACTTCATGAGCCCACTCCGCAATGAACTTCCAAAACCTCAAACTCTTGGTCGTGGACGACGAGGCCGCAATGCGCGAGGTCCTGGAACTGCGCCTCACCCGCGCCGGATTCGAGGTGCAGGTCGCCGAAGACGGCGCCGAGGCGCGCGAGTTGACCGAGCAGTTCGAGCCGGACATCGTTCTCTCGGACGTTGTCCTCCCCGACACGACCGGTGTCGCACTTCTCGAGAACCTTCGCGAAGGCGACCCGGACCGCCCTGTCATATTGATGACCGGCTATGCGACGGTGGACTCTGCGGTCGAGGCCATGAAGCACGGCGCCTTCGACTTCCTCACCAAGCCGCTGGACTACCGCCAACTCGAAAAAACCTTGGAGGCGGCGGGGCAAAAGATCGGTCGTCACCAGAGCGCGCGTTCGCTCGAGCGCCAGCTCGAGGAGGACGGAGGCTTTCGCGATTTCGTCGGCACGTCTCCGAAAATGAGTGAGGTCTACCAGCTCTTGCGTGTGCTGTCCGACAACGACGCCTCGGCGCTGATTACCGGTGAAAGCGGCACCGGCAAGGAACTCGCCGCCCGCACGATCCACGAGTGCGGCCCCCGAGCCGCCGCACCCTTCGTCGCCGTCAATATGGCGGCCCTACCCGAGACGTTGATTGAAAGTGAACTCTTTGGTCACGTCCGCGGGGCGTTTACCGGTGCCGAACGAACCCACAGGGGCCTGTTCGAGAGCGCCGACGGCGGCACCATCTTCCTCGACGAGATTGCCGAAATGCCGATCGCAATCCAGCCCACGCTGCTGCGCGTGCTCGAGGAGGGCACGGTGCGCAAGCTCGGGTCGTCGAAGTCCAAGCCGATCGACGTGCGCGTTTTGGCGGCGACCAACCAGAAGCCGGAGACCGCGATCAAGAATCGAAAACTTCGGCAAGACCTCTACTTTCGCCTCGCAGTTTTCAACCTCGAGCTGCCGCCGCTTCGCGAGCGCAGAGAAGATCTCCCGCTTCTTGCCCATGCCTTCGTTCGCCAGTTCAACGAAAAGCATGGCACCAAAGTCGAAGGTGTCGAGGGAGCGGTCCTGCAGCGCTTCCAGGAATACCACTGGCCGGGTAACGTTCGCGAGCTGCGCAACTTCATGGAACGTGCCGTAATCCTGGCAAAAAGCGGCTGGGTTCAGGCCCACCACCTACCCGCCTTCCTCCGGGACTCGGCCACCGGCAGTTCGGCCGATGTCATCGCGTTGCCCGCGAAGTCCACCGTCGCGGAAGCCGAAAAGATTCTCATTCTCGAAACCCTGAAGCGGCTCGACTACAACCGCTCGAAGACCGCGACGGCGCTCGGTGTCACCGTCCGCACGATTCGCAACAAGCTTCGCCGGTACCGCGAGGCCGGAGAGCTCGATGAAGATCTCTAGCAAGCTTGCCATCGCCTCGAGCCTATGGGCCGCCGCCCTGCTCGCGGTCCTCGCCTACAACCTCACCCAGCTTCGCAGCCTGGCTGCCGGACACAGGGAGCTGGCCGATGTCGATCTCAGAGCCACGACACTCGCCCTCGAGCAACGCCAGCTGCTGACTCGGATCGACAGCTTCACCCGCAAGCTCCTGGTAACCCGAGACCCGGCCTACGCGGAGCGCCTGGCACCGCTGAGCGGCACCTTTGACGCCAACCTCGACGAGTTGCTCGGTCTCGATCTCGGCGCTCCCTGGGGGGTCGAAGGCGAGCTGATGGCCAATCGCTGGCGCGGGCTGCCGCTCGCGGAACTGATCGACACCTTACTGGTCGAAGAGACCTCGCTCGATCCCCTGACCATAACCCGTGACGCCGAGCACGAAGGCCGGCTGATGGAGTTCTTTCTCGAGCAATCCCGGGCCCTTCAGGAACAGGCTCAGGTCGTTTTCGAGGCGACTCAGGACAACGTGCGCGAGCATGCCGCGCAAGCGGCCGCGGCCAGCGCCCGGGCGGTGAAGATTTCCTGGATCCTCGCCCTGGCCGGCATGACCCTGAGCCTGCCCTTCTTGTGGCTCACCGTCCGCTCGATTCGCCGCCCGCTCCTGCGGCTCCAGGAGGGAACGCGATCGGTAGCCGACGGCAAGTACACCTTCAAGCTGGGCTCCGAAGGCAGCGACGAATTCGCACCGGTCGCGGACAGCTTCAACGAGATGGTCGAGCGCTTGGGCGAACTGGACCGGGCCAAGCGCGATTTCCTCTCACACGTTTCTCACGAACTCAAGACGCC
>JADFQD010000090.1 GCA_022561975.1 Acidobacteriota bacterium | reverse complement strand
CGCGGCGCCGAGAAAGAGCAGTGCGCACAGGCCGATCCGCTTCTTCTCGGTGGCGTCTTTGCAAACAAACATGATCACGTAGGCGAAATAGGCGATCGAGAGAATCACGACAATCAATCCCGTCACCTGCGCAAACGAAACCAGCGTGAGGGGCAAGAAGCCTGCTTTGCTCAGCCCCACGAGGGCGGCAATCGTCACCACCGCCCCCACCAGAAACTTGGTGAGACCGCTCTTGGCTTCGGCGATCTTGGCGGGCTCGGCCGACTCGCCCTTGAGCTCCCCGGCGCCGCGCAGATACTTGGCCCCGGCCACGTACTGAATCAGGGCGAAGGTCATGCCGATACCGGCAATGGCGAAGCCGTAGTGCCAGTTCACCCAGCTGGCGCCGTCCCGCGGCTCGCCTACGAGCGAGCACAAGAACGGTCCCGCCAAGGCGCCAAGGTTGATCCCCATGTAGAAAATCGAGAAGCCCGCGTCGCGCTTGGCGCCATCGTCGCCGTAGAGGTCGCCGACGATCGCGCTGACGTTGGGCTTGAGAAGACCGGTCCCGACGACGATGAGCACCAGCCCCAGGTAGAACGTCGGCATCATCGGCACCACCATCGAATAGTGCCCGAGGGCGATCAGGATTCCGCCGTAGAGCACAGCTTTGCGCTGGCCGATCAGCCGATCCGCGATCCAGCCACCCGGCAACGCCAGGGCGTACACCCCGAAGGTATAGAGCCCGTAGACGGCGCCGGCCTGTGCCGGTTTCAGGCCCATTCCGCCGGCCACGGCGTCGGTCATGAAAAGAATGAGAAGCGTGCGCATGCCGTAGTAGCTGAAGCGCTCCCACATCTCGGTGAAGAAAAGGGTCGACAGCCCCCGCGGGTGTCCAAACCACTGCTTATCGGATGCGGAACTGGCTGCGGCTTCCCTCATTCGTGCCCCCCTGTGTTGCTCAATCGAGCCGATAGGATAGTGGGGAATGTGGGTAACGTCCATAGGGGACAGAGTCGCTCGGCAGTTGGCCCGGACACAATCGCCGGGCCTACACCAGCCGACAAGGTTCTCTTGACCCACCGCGAGCGCACGGATATCCTCCGTCTCCCACGATCCGTTCGCGGATCAGACCCACCGTCGGGGCGTAGCTCAGCCTGGTAGAGTGCACGGTTCGGGGCCGTGAGGTCGGAGGTTCGAATCCTCTCGCCCCGACCATTCCCTCGATTACGACAGTTCGACCTTGGGATAGAATCACGCGGTCCCTTGACCGCCCGGATTCGGTTTTTCTCCCAGAGGAGTTCCCATGGCTATCCGCACACTCGCCGACCTCCTGTTCGTCCTCGAGCCGTATGACAAGCCCGATTGCCTGCTGCACAAGGTCGATGGCAGCTACCGGGCCGTATCCACGCGCGAGTTGGTCGACCGTGTACAGCGAGTAGCCACCAGCCTGATCGAGTTCGGCATCGAGCCTGGAAACCGGGTCGCTCTGATGGCCGAGAACGGCCCCCACTGGCCGATCGTGGACTTCGCCACGCTCGGAATCGGCGCGGTTCTGGTCCCGGTCTATCCCACCCTGACCTCCGATCAAGCAGCGTATGTGATCAACGACTGCGGCGCCGAGATTGCCCTGGTCCAGGGCCGCGATCGTTTGGACGCCTTGCTCGAGATCCGCAACGACATGCCCGCGATCAAGCGCTTCATCGTGATCGAAGGCGAGTCGCCGAACGCAGATATCAAGACCCTGGACGACCTGATCCGGGATTCCGATCCCATGCCGATGGAAGAACTCAGGGAGCGAGCCGACAGGATAAGCCCTGAGGACCTCGCGACCTTCATCTATACCAGCGGTACCACCGGCAAGCCGAAGGGCGTCATGCTCACCCACGAGAACATTGCTTCGAACGTCGAGGCCAACCTCACTTGTCTCGAGATTCGTGGCCATCAGACCGCGCTTTCCTTCCTGCCGCTGTCGCACTCGTTCGAACGCACCATCGACTACATCTACTTTCGCCAAGGCGTTTCGATCGCCTACGCCGAATCGGTGCAAACCGTCGCTCAGAACTTCGGCGACGTTCGGCCTCATGTCTTCGTCTCGGTGCCGCGAATCTACGAGAAACTGCTCGCCGGAGTGCGAGGGAACGTGTCGAAGAGTTCGCCACTCGAGCAGAAGATCTTTCGCTGGGCCGAGAATGTCGCCAAAGAGGCCCTGCCCTACCGCCTCGCCCGCAGGACTCCGCCCGGCCTGCTCGGCATCAAGCTCAAACTCGCCGACAAACTCGTCTTCAACAAGATCAAGGAGCGCCTCGGCGGGCGCTTCGAGGTCGCAACTTCCGGCGGCGCGCCGCTGGCAAGAGACGTGGCCGAGTTCTTTTGGGGAGCCGGCATCGAGATCTACGAAGGCTACGGCCTGTCGGAGACTTCTCCCGTTCTGACCGTCAACCGGCCTGGGAGCGTCAAGATGGGCACGGTCGGAAGGGCGATTCCCGGGGTCACGCTCCGGATCGCAGAGGACGGAGAAATTCTGGCCAAGGGCCCGAACATCATGCAGGGGTACTACAACCTCCCGGAGAAGACAGCCGAGGCGATCGACTCGCAAGGTTGGTTTCATACCGGCGATATCGGCGAGATCGACGACGACGGCTTTCTGAAGATCACCGACCGCAAAAAAGAGATCATCGTCAACGCCTACGGCAAGAACGTCGCTCCGGCTCCGATCGAAGGCCGGCTCAAGGCCAGTCAGTACATCGAACAGGCTGTGGTGATCGGCGACCGCCGCAAGTTCC
This sequence comes from Acidobacteriota bacterium, assembly GCA_022561975.1. Lineage (GTDB taxonomy): Bacteria > Acidobacteriota > Thermoanaerobaculia > Multivoradales > JAHEKO01 > CALZIK01. Next base: position 12,736 of record JADFQD010000090.1, on the reverse strand, counting down.
TCTCGGCGCTCCTGGTCCCGGACTTCGTGACTCTCGAGGTCTGGGCTTCGAATCAAGGGATCGCACGCGACGATCGCGCGGCCCTACTCGCGGACTCGAGGGTGCAGCAACTCTTCGTGGAAGAAGTCGAGCGCGCCAACGAAAAACTGGCCAAACACGAGAAAATTCGCGCCTGGGAGCTTCTGCCGGACGAGTTCACCATCGAGAGCGGCGAACTCACGCCGACCCAGAAGATCAAGCGACGCATCATCAACCAGAAATACGGCGAGATCATAGAGCAGGTCTATCGCGACGCCGAGGCCGAGCGCTCGGCCTGAGTCATCGGGCCCCGCAACCTGGAACGGCCGGGGCAACTTCGGGAGGCAATTAGAGTGAGTACGGCATTTCATCTCGAGGTCACCGAGAGCGGTCTTGCGACCCTGATCTTTGACCTCCCCGGCAAGAGTGCCAACGTCTTTACCCTCGAGGCCATGGAAGAGCTGTCGGAAATCGTCGATGAGTTGTCGGGCCGAAGCGATATTCTCTGCGCGATCCTCGCCTCGGCGAAGAAGAGAATCTTCATCGCGGGCGCCGATGTCAACGCCATCGCGGAAGTCACCGACCCGGCCGAAGCCGAGCAGGGTTCGCGGCGCGGGCAAGAACTGTTCGACCGCTGGGAGGCGCTGCCGTTCCCGACCATCGCCGCGGTGCGCGGCGCCTGCATGGGCGGCGGCACCGAGATATCGCTCTCGTGTACCTATATTCTGATCAGCGACCGGGACGACATCCGAATCGGCCTCCCCGAGACCAAGCTGGGGATCGTGCCCGGTTGGGGCGGATGTACCAAGTTGCCCAGAAAAGTCGGGCTCATGGCCGCCCTCGACATCATCCTGGCGGGTAAGGCGGTGCGATCCAGAAAGGCCTTCAAGATCGGATTGGCCGACGCCCTGATTCCCGATGCCAGCTTCCCGCGGGAAGTCAAAAAGTTCGCCGACGGAATAATCGCCGGCAAGAAGCCGAAGGCTCGCAGCTCCAGCTTGAGGGCCAAGCTGCTCGAGAAAAACCCCCTCGGCCGCAAGATCGTCTTCAAACAGGCCCGCAAGCAGGTGTTAAAGACCACCCGCGGCCACTACTCCGCCCCGCTGCGCGCGCTCGAAGTGGTCAAGACCGCCCTTGCGCACGGCCACGAGGCCGGACTCGAAGCCGAGGCGCGAGCGATTGGTGAACTCGCCGTCTCCCCGACCGCCAAGAACCTAATCCACCTCTTCCACATGATGGAGGCCGCCAAGAGCGGCGGCTTCATCGAGGGTGGCGAGCCGGTCGAGGTCAACTCGGCCGCGGTTTTGGGGGCCGGGGTGATGGGCGGCGGCATTGCTCAGATCCTCGCGGACAAACTCTCGCTTCCGGTCCGCATGAAGGACATCGGCTACGACGCTCTGGCCAAAGGCGTACAACACGCCGCGAGCCTCTTCCGCAAGCAGGTCAAGCGGCGCTGGCTCGAGCGGCCCGAAGCGGAGCGCCGGCTGGCACTGATCCGCACCAGCCTGGACTACTCCGGATTCGAAAAAGTCGATTTAGTCATCGAAGCTATCGTCGAGAAACTCGAAGTCAAGCAGAAGGTGTTCGCAGAGATCGCCTCGATCGTTCCGGACCATTGCGTGCTGGCCAGCAATACGTCGTCGCTGTCGATCGATCTGATCGCGCAAGACACGCCCAATCCCGAGCGCGTGGTGGGCATGCACTTCTTCAATCCGGTGGACAGGATGCCTCTGGTCGAGGTCGTGGTCGGTAACAAAACCTCCCCAGCGGCGATCAACACCATCATCGAGGTCTCCCGCAAGCTCGGCAAGACGCCGATCGTGGTCAAGAGCGGTCCCGGCTTTCTGGTCAACCGATTGCTCGCGTTCACCCTGGCCGAGGCGATGTGGATGCTCGATGAAGGCCACCGGATGGAAGACATAGACAGGGCGGCCTCGCGCTGGGGCATGCCCATGGGGCCGTGCGCGCTCACCGACGAGGTCGGCCTCGACACCGCGGTGCATGTGTCTCACATCATGTCCGAGGCCTACCCGGAGCGCCTCACCTACCCCGGCTGGATGGACAAGATGGTCGAGGACGGCCGCCTCGGCGCCAAGGCGCAGAAGGGATTTTACCTCTACCGAAAGGGCCACCGGACCCAGCCCGACCCCGCGGTCTACAATCTGCTCGGCATCACGCGCAAAATCGACAGCCCGAACCCGGACCGGATGTCCGAGCGCCTGATGTTGCCGATGGTCAACGAGGCGGCCCGCTGCCTGGAAGAAGAGATCGTGCGCAGCGCCGCGGACCTGGACCTGGCCCTCATCCTCGGAACCGGTTTTCCGCCGTTTCGCGGAGGGCTCTGCCGCTGGGCCGACGCCCAGGGCGGGAACAAGCTGGCGTTGGAAATGGAGCAATGGACGGCCAAGCTGGGCGACCGCTTCCTGCCCGGTAACGCCTATCGGAGGGTGATCGAAGCCGGCGGCTTCTACGAGTTGTTTCCATCCTAGAGAACCTTGGTTCTCTAGCAGCCCGTGGTAGAAGTCCTGCGGGTCGCGTTGGGAGCGCTTTCGGGTGCGCTGCAAGGCGGCGCGACACAGGCGATGCGGTGTCATCGTTGAGGAGCGTCAACGCCGTAGCGGGCCCGAAACCGCCCCAACCCGAAGGGCGACCAGGGGTTACGGCGCGTCTGTGGCGTTGCTCGTCGTCTACGATGTCCCGGCATCACTTTCTCCTCGCGCCTTGCATACGCACCGTAAGCCCTGGTCGCGCGACCCACAGGACTTCTACCACGGGCTGCTAGTGAGGCTCCGCCTCTGACCGCCGAGGGGAGAGATTCAAAAATATGAAACTTGTCACATCTGTGAACATTCTGAGAACCAAGGTTCTCTAGCGTCTGTCCGTCGGGAAGTCGCCCATACGTTCGTGGGTAACTCGCGACGAGGGATAGTCGGCGAGATCGTGAAACTCGAGTGCCTCGGCACTGATGCGATGACTGGTCGCCACTAGAGTCCAAGCTGCGGCCGTTTCGGGCCGGGGGATTCGCAACTCGCGGACCTCGAGGGGAGCCAGCCGGTCGTCCGCCAGCTTTCTCGGCACCGGCCACCATTCCCAGGTCTGGCCGATGCGCTCCCGGTAAGTCTCGCCGACGGCGCGCTTCTGGCTGTCGGAGAAGTCCACCTCGACCAGGATGAATCGCTCGGGATCGCCGGTGGGCAGCAAATGACCGGCGGCACTGTTGCTGAGCCGCACGACAAGTTCGTCGCTGGTGGCCTCTACCTCGACTCCGAGACCGGCGCCGAGTTGATCCACCGGCGGCCCGAGCCCCTCCACCTTGAAGATGCCGGCTCCAGGCCAGTAGTGACGCCGGCCGGATCGTGGCGCCTCGCCGATGGCTTGCGGCCTTGTTACCGGCTGCATGTGGCAACTCTGACACGGCTGGCCAGCCTGTCCGTAGGGACTCTCGCGCCACTCCGCTCCGGTCTCGAAGATGCAGATGAAGTCCTTTCCCGGGTAGTTGCGAACCGCCTGATGACAGGTCAGGCAGATCACCTCCTCGGTAAAGCGTTCGGTCTTGCGAGTCGCATGCGCCTTGGTTTGGATCCCGGTCGGTCCCTCGACCGCTCCATCGCGTACGTGACACGCCGCGCAAGTGATTCCTTCGTCCCGGAATGCGCTGTCGAAGACCGGATTCTCGACGTAGAGCGGTTTCTCCACATCACCGTCACTCAGCTCGACTGCCCAGACTTCCATTTGATTGAGCAGTGGAGTGTGGCAGTTGTTGCACAGCCAACGGTTGCCGCTCTTCGCCATTTCGGACTGCAGCTGCCGGTCGGTCCACGCCTGGCCGTGGGTCGAGACAAGCCATTCGTCATAGATAGCCGAATGGCACTCGCCGCAGGTCGCGGCCCGTAGATCGCGAAGCCCGTCGGGGAGACGCTGCCAACCGGCCTGGGGTCTTTCGACGCGCGGCCGGGTCCTGTAGAAGGCAAGCGCCCGCTCCAGGTTCCCAGGCTCCTGCGCCGCTCCGATCGACAAGCAGGCGGCCGCGAAAGCCCAAAGAACCGCTACCCGCCACATCATCGACTACCGAGGCCAGCGCCGACCCTAACGCCGCCGGTGGCTGGCGCCGGATCGGCCACGCCGCTCCGGCGAAGTGCCGGAGAAGACGATCCGGTCTTGGTGCTTGTGGCTTCTGGTCCTCGGATCGAAGGCGGTTCGGCTCCATTCCTGGTCGCTCTTCAGGTGAATGGGGATGACCCTGAGCGGCTTCTCTTTGAGACCCTTCTTCTTCCGCTCTCTGTTCTCTTTTCTGATGTCCTTGTTCTTCTTTTCGTTCTCGTCGATGTAGAAACGTGACTTGTAGTGATCGTACATGCGCATGAACTCTGTCGCGATGATCGACGACAGGCGCTTGTTGCCGGTGATCAGCATCGCGTTTTCGTCATTGTCACTGCACGAGGCGTTGGAGAAGTTGGCTGAGCCGATGAATACCTTGGGATTGTCGCTCCACGGATCGACGACGATGGTCTTGGCGTGGATCTTGTGAGCGCCAAATGCTTTTGAGTCCCACTTCCTCCCCATGTGGGTCTTGAGCCTGCTGGGCGGGAAGAACCGCGTGTTGTTGCGCTGCAGAGTCTCGATCTTCTTCTTGGCGGTGGCATTGACCAGGCCATACTCGATGATGTCGTCCGAGTTGGCGTGGAGGGCTTCGATCATGCTCTTGTCCACCCCGAAAGGCGCACTGATGAAAATCGCCGACTTCGCCGACTCGATCAGGTCGACGGAGCACTCGAGAATCTCCTTGGCCCTGATCGGCGAAAAGAAAGTCCGCTCGGCGAAGCGTCCCTGAATGACGTTGACACGATCCATCAGCGCGCGGTTGAATTTCTTGCTGTCGGCCTTCGACGGATTGGACGTCAGCGCCTGGAAGTAGTCCTCGAAGTGCTGGGCGACCTTGGGGTCGCGCACGATCAGGGCCGTGTTGGTCTGGAAGTTGAACGCGTTTTCGGAGAAGTTGGCCGAGCCTGTCCAGACCTGCCGCGGCTTCCCTGCGACCAGGTGCACGACCACCTTGTTGTGGCTGATGTTGACCGTCGTGCGCGGGAACGTGATCGACTTCAGACCGAAGTGGTGAATCACCGCTTCGTTCTTCTCCGTCGAGTGCTTGCCGGGTTTGGCGTCATGGACGATCTTGACCTTGACGCCGCGGCGCACCGCGTCCTTGAAGGCCTTGGCGATCTCGTGGTCGAAGAACTCGTAGATCGCGACGTGCAGGTGCTGCCCACGCCTGGCGGCACCGATGAAGCCGAGCAACGACTCCTTCAAGCCCCGCGACAGCCAGTTATAAGCAGCGGGACCGACCTCTGAGGGCGGCTTTTCCTTGAACCGCGACAGATACGCCATGGCGGCCGTCACGCCCCGGTTGACGAAGACCCCCAGCCCGTCTTGCTCCTCCGGGGACGGGCGGAATTCGAAAACCAGTGGGGCTTCATCCCGCGTCAGCTCCGCCGGCTTTCCGCGCATCGGGAACACTTCGTAGCGGTAGGCCCGTGCCGGGTCCAGTGTGTATTCGTTCCAGCGGAAACGCTGAAACGGCGCATCCAGCGAGCTCGCGTCGTCGCCCCTGCCGTCGTCGGTCTCTTCGAAACGCTTGTAGCCGCCAAGCCAGTGGAGCGCCATCACCTCGTCGTTTTCGGGATCGAGTTCGGTCCGGCGGATCGCAAAGCCGAGTAGCCCTTTGCGCAGCTTGGGATCGTCGAGCGTCCAGCCGATGACGACCGAGTGGGTGCCAACGAGCGCCGCTCCACGGTAGGGCCCCTTCTTGGCCATGATGACGGGTTGATAGATGATGTTCATGGGCACCCTTCACCTAGCAGTCGGTACCAGCCCCTTGACGGCGACGCCTGGGACCGCGCGCTCTGCAACCAATTCACCGAATCCGCTGCGTTTTGTCCATCGACTTTCGAGAAGTCTATCATCAGAACCCCAGAACCCCTCGAGTCCTCTCTACCTCGGGGCGGGGTCGGTTAGAGTGTCGATGGTGCTTCGAAAACACATCGCTCTGTTCGTAGCCGGGGGCCTCCGCTACCTCTGGGCGCTGCCCTGCACGCTGGTCGGTTTGGCATTCGCACTCTGCGCGTCGCGAATGGGCGCGCGGGTGACACGGCGAAGGGGAGTCTTGGAGGTCCAAGGTCCTGGGGTCGGACGGCTCGTGGACGCCCTGGCTCCGCCCGGCTGCCGGATCCGGGCTCTGACCCTGGGGCATGTCGTCCTGGCACGAGATGCCGGCGCGCTCGAGGGCACACGCGGTCACGAGGCGACTCACGTTCGGCAGTACGAACGCTGGGGACCGGCATTCCTGCCTGCGTACGTCATCGCCGGCGTGGTGGCCGGATTGCGTGGCGGCGATTCCTACCGAGACAGCATCTTCGAGCGAAGCACACCGAGTCCGAGGTAGCCGCCGAGTCAGGGCCCTCGCCCGCCGTCACCGGCGGTCGAGCGATTCGATTTCTAACCGCACATAGCCGAGTAGTGGTACGCCATGAATTAGGCCAACCCTGGCGCCCACGTGACGCGCTCTAACTTTTCTTCTTCGGCTTTTCGATTAGCAGGTCCAAGTGCTCCCTGACCTTTTCGAAGTGCTCGCTGCTGAGCGTCTCGCCCGGTAAATGCACCCGCACACTTAGCGACTTTCCGTTGAACGGGAGAGTCAGCAGGTATGTATCGGCGTGCTCGACTGGAAGCGCCAGCGTCGGCGGGGACTTCTGTGGCTGTGGACCTACAGGCATATTGGGCTCCTCCGGTGGTCCATCGACCACCGTGACTTCTGAGGCCGGGATGCCGGTTTCAGTACCCTCGACAAAGACCCACTGATCGCCGTCTTCCTCCTGTATCGCTCGTACACGCCGAGGGGAAACGAATTGGTCAACGCCCTTGGACCCCCATTGGACAAGACAGCCCGGCTCAATTTCTTTCGGTACGTCCTCTTCGTCATCAGTGATAACTGTACCAGATTCTACTAGCCCTGCATAGACCTTCGTCGCTTCCCAGAGAGAGAGAAATTTCTTGGCCGAGCGCTCATCGTGGAAGTCCCAGGAGAGCCTCAAGTCTGTGACGATAGCGTCAACGGCCGGAGGATTCGCCCCCCACGTTTCCCATGCCTTGCGGAACAGCTTCGGCGCTAGAGCAGCATCCAGGAGGGCCTGCTGTCGCTCCTTCGAATCAGGCCTTTTGTCCAACAGAATTCGCAGACCCCGCTCGCTGAGCTTGCACCTTGCTTTTGGCAGCTCAACTAGACCATACGCTTTGAGGGCGGCAAGCGTCTGTTGACCGATGCTGCTGTTGGCGGTGTATCCCCAGTAGCCCACCACTACTGATCTTGGAGCGTCATGCTTATTCTGTCCGTCGAGAATCTTGCGCGCCCGATCGATAGCAGTCTCCAGGCTGACGAACGGGTAAGACGGACTCCTCTTCCTCCTCTTCGAGCCTTCGGTGGTCTCTGCTTCGGTAGGCGGTGGACCTCCTTATCAGTCGTTGCTCCGATAAGTATGCCCGAACTAGATCCGAAATGCAAGGAGAATTTCTGATCCTGGTATTGACAACTACTGATAACTCAAATATGCTCCCGGAATGAGGTTAATCATGCGAAGAGCTTGTAGCCCCTGCTGCTCGCATTTGTACCCCACCGGCCGCGGGGGCAAGAACGACAAAACGGAAGGCCCTCGCCTGGTAGCCGGTTCGCGTCGAGCGCCAGGAGAAGGCCGTGGTGGGGTCTTTTCGACCGTAGAAGCGGGCCGCGACTGTTGGAGCAGTCCCGGCCCTCGGATCAACCGCCAGGGGTGCGCCCTGACGATCTCGCCAAGGTCATTATACACGGCGCAGATCCCTGGTTTTCGCAGGAGATCGCTGGGACTCAAGGACGGAGCCGGTCCGCCGGCGCAGCCGAGTTGGGATCCAGTGAGTCGGGTTCTGAGCGTGCAGGTGCCCCAGGGCGAGACCATCCGGGTCCGCTACAGTTCGTACTTCGAGAAAGCCGACCTCGAGATGATGGGCATCTGGGAATGGGTGAAGAAGGCCAATCCCGCGAACCTCGGCGACCTCGAGAAGCTCGCGACCGACGGCCGCAACTGGCTCCATCTCCCGTTCCGCGAGCTCGACCTGGTGCATGCGGTGCAGCAGCCGCTGGCCATACCGGTGGTAAGCCAGCTCGATATAGATCCGGACAAGAAGCTCGGCGGCACCTCGGTGACGCTCAAAGGTCAGACCGACATCGACGCCAAGAGCACCGGCAAGATCGACCTGCGAGCTGCCTGGAGAGATCCGATCGATGATCCGTCGAAGCCGTCGTTCGACGCTGCGACCGATTTCGAGAGCAAGGAGATGCTGGTCGAAGCGATCACCGCCCACGACCGCGCCAACGATCAGCTGAAGATCAAGGACGTCGAGCACCCGTTCTCCGACACCAAGTACCACCGGGTGACCTACACGGCCATCGGCACCACTCGCTACCGGGAGTACTTTCCAGCGGCTGTGCAGGCGACCCCGGAAGACTTGGTGCGCCCAACGCCCACCGAGGTCGGCACACCCCCCGCCGACAACGCCCGCTTCGTCCTCCACGTACCGAACTCGGCTCGACCTGACGCGGTCAAACCGCTTTACGCCGTACCCGTGTTCTCTTGGAGTGAGCCCCAGAACACGGGCGGTTTGATCACTCGGGAGCGCAAAGGAGGCGGAATTCGCCTCTACATGGACCGGCCGTGGTTCTCATCGGGCGACGGGGAACTCCTGGGTCTCGTGCTTCGCAGGCCGGCGGACCCGCCGCTCTCCGACAATTGGATGAAGCTGCGCAAGTATGCCAGCGAATGGGGCATGGACCCGATCTGGCGCGCCGACGAGACCGCCCCACTGGTGGAAGCCGACTTCGCCAATGCCGTCGACCAGGCGAGCAACCTGACGCTGGTCGAGGTGCCCAACATCGAGGTCGACGTGGTCGGATTCGACGCCCAGTACGACACCGACCGCGATCTCTGGTTTTGCGACATCGCCCTCAACGCAGCGACCCAGTACTTCCCGTTCCTCCGGCTGGCCCTGGCCCGCTTCCAGCCGATCTCGGTGCTCGACGCGCACCTGTCGCGGATCGTGCTGTCCGACTTCATCCAGGTCCTGCCGCACCGGACCGTCCACTACGACGCGTCCCAGGTCAACGTCACCCACGAGGTCGAGATCACCGTCAACGGACCCGCCTATTTCCAGCGCGAGCGCAAGCCGTTCGCTTCACCCCTGGTGGTGGCACGCATCGAGCGTCGCCGGTTCGACACGGGCGATGAGTTGGGCTGGGAGACCGTGGCCAAGCATCCGATCCCGGTGGTTCAGCAGGACCCCAAGAACACGATCTGGACGGCCAAGGTGCAGGTCCCCAGTCCGGCGCCGAGTCCGATGCGCATCGTCGTGCTCGAGGCCGAGGTCTACGACGTGGATCCCGAGGTGCGGCGCGATGTCGAGAGGCGAGTCGGCGAAGAGGACTTCCCGCTCAGAGGGGACGACTCGCCCGCAGGGACGGCTCCGAGGAGAGCGGACCTCGGCTACCGGATCGTCTTCGCCGACGCTATCGAGCTGCCCTAGAGGACCTTGGTTCTCTAAACTGAACTACAGATTCCGCTTCGTCTCGACCGTCTGGTCTATCGGTTTGTAGCGGTCGAGCTCCGTCTCGACCGTTCGCTCCCACCGCAGCAAGACGGTCGACACGGAGTTCGACCGCTACTAGGCCGACTGGGCCGAGTCGCGAAGCGAGGGCAGCCACAGGACGACTCGAGCGCCTTCCCCCTCGGCGCTGTGGACCTCCACTCCGCCCCCGTGCTGTTCGACCGTCTGCTTCACGACCAGCATTCCCAGCCCAACGCCGTTGACCTTGGTGCTGTACAGGGGCTCGAAGATCCTCTCCAACCCCTCCGCATCGAGGCCAGGGCCCGTATCGGCAATCTCGAGCTCGATTCTCTCGCCCTTTTGACGGGTACGAACAGTGAGCTTCGAGCCCTTCGGCGCCGGTCCCGGAGCCTCTCGCTGCATCGCCTGGCAGGCGTTCTCGTACACATTGACGATCGCGCGGCGGAGCCGGTTGACGTCGATCGATGCCGCTACACCGGGCAGACCCAGCTCTCGGGTCAACTGGATACCGTCCGGCACCGGTAGCTCCTCGAGGACACTTGTCAACCACTCGTTGACCTGCACCGTCTCCGGTTGGAATTTCTTGGGGCGCGCGAAGTCGAGCATCTCGTCGAGAATGGTCTCGCATCTCACCAAGCTGCGCTCGATGCGTTCGAGGGCCCTTTTCCGGACCTCCTCCGATGGGAGGCTCCGCATCTTGATCAGGTGGAACGTGTTTCGGATGCTAGCCAACGGGTTGCGTAGATCGTGGCCCAGCACGGCCGTCAGCTGTCCGATCACCGCGAGGCGCTCTTTCTTGAGCAGCTCCCTCTGGCTCGCCTCGAGGCTGCGCGCCATGAAGTTGAACGACTCGGCCAGCTCGCTGAGCTCGCCCGCCCCCTGGAGAGTGATCTCAACCTTCCGGTCCCCGGCCGCCAGTTTTTGAGTGGCCGACTTCAGCCGTCTGATCGGCTCGAGAGCCAGGTGGCGTATCACGCCAAGCAGCGCAACGCTCAGCATGAAGACGAAGACCAGCATTGCCGCCCCGGCGCTGAAGAAGTCTCTCTTCAATCGGCTGTTGATCGGCTTGAGGTCCATGACGACTTCGATAGCGCCGACCACGTCGGTACCGAGCTCGGGAAGGTACTCTTTGCCGTGCAGAGGTTGCGTGATGATGAATTTGTAGTCGTCATAGCGTGTCTGTCTGCCTTCCGCTTCGACGACGGACACCAGACCGGTAGGCCCGGGCTGGCCGATGCTCTGCTGCTTGTTGTGCAAGATATACAGTCCGCTCCTGTCCACAACTCCGACCGCCTTCACATCCGGAATGGTTGCGGTTTGCTCGACGATTCGTTGTAGGGAAAACATGTCGCCGGGGGAGGTCAGCACCTCGAACGCGTAGCCGATCTCGTCCGCCAGGGCGGCGGCGCGAGCCTCCATCTGCTCATAGGCCGACCGTCTCTGGTTGTAGAGCTGCCAGCTGAGGGAGACGGCCAGAAACAGGACAAGTACGACCGCCACGAACAGCGGGATTTTGAACTGGAGTGAGCTGATTCTCATGGGTTCAGGCCACCACCATCCTGTGCGCCGGCTACCGCAGGTCTTGCACGAAAGCTCCCAGGAGCAGGTGGTCGATGTCCGGCTCGGAGTCGATCACACCCTTGGAAGCGAGGAAGGCGCTCAAAGATCGGCCGCGGCTGTACAACTCGCCGTCCCGAGCCGGATCGAAGGCGCTCTTGTTGGCCATCAGATCCAAGTACCGGAGTCCCTCGACGTGATGGCCGAAGTCCTCCGGGCTGATGCCTTCCGCCGCAGCCATCATCGCATAGGCCTCGGCGGGCCTCTCTTCAATGTGCTTCACAGCGTCGAAGTACGCGGCCACGATGCTCTGTACGGCAGGCCTCCGGGTCGCGATCAGTTCGTCGCTCACCACCATGGTGGTGACGATCTGGTTGGGGTAGGAGCGACTCGTGATGATCACATTGCCGTCCCCTTCTTCGGCGCTGCTGGTCAGATACGGTTCCCAGGTCACGCCGGCGTCGATCTCGCCGGCCACGAAGGCCTCTTTGATCTCCCAAGCGGGGATACTGATGATGGTGATGTCCTGTTCTCGCAGTCCGGATTTTTCCAGGGCCTTCAAGAGTGAGAAGTGCCCTACCGTGCCGGTCTCCACTCCGACGGTCTTTCCGCGCAGATCGTCTACCGAGGAGATGTCCTTCCGAGCTACGATTCCGTCGCCGCCGTAGGAGTGGTCGGTGAACAGCACGACCTTCATCTTCTTGCCACCGGCCGCGAGACGGATGGCGTCATCGAAGGTCTGCATATCGACGTCCACTCTTCCTTCACGGAAGGCCTCGATGGAATCGGTATAGGCCGAGAACCGCACCATCTCCACCGCAACGCCCCGCCGCTCGTAGTGGCCGGCGCGGAACGCGAGCTCGGCGGGCTCGACGCCCGCCCAGGCCGAAATGCCGATCTTGATCGGCTCGGTGTCTTCCTGGCAGCCCGCCAGGGCGGTTAAAAGAATCACGCCAAGACTGAGGGAAAGGACTGATCTGGTTTCGGCTCTCATGTGTCGGCTCCTCGATTATTGACCATTTCCCGCGATCGAGCTTCGCGTGAACTGCTCGGCGTCTTATGAACCGTCGTCGCCGCCGAAGGTGTAGCCCACACCGCGAACAGTGCGCAAATACCTCGGTGAACTCGGAGATGATTCGATTTTTTGGCGTAGGCGATGAACATGTCGAGAAGACTCTTCCGACGAACCATAGTCCAGTCGGAAAGGCTACGCGGCACTAGCAGCCCGTGGTAGAAGTCCTGCGGGTCGCGTTGGGAGCGCTTTCGGGTTCGCTGCAAGGCGACGCGACGCAGGCGATGCGGTGTCATCGTTGAGGAGCGTCAACGCCGCAGTGTGCCCGAAACCGCCCCAACCCGAAGGGCGCCCAGGGGTTACGGCGCGTCGTAGGGCGTTCCTCAGTGATCGCCGATGTACGATGTCCCGGCATCGCTTCCTCCTCGCGCCTTGCATACGCACCGTAAGCCCTGGTCGCGCGGCCCACAGGACTTCTACCACGGGCTGCTAGTCTCACAAAGC
>JADFQD010000004.1 GCA_022561975.1 Acidobacteriota bacterium | reverse complement strand
CCCTGCAAGCGGTTGACTTGTATGATCAGATCGACCGCTGCCGCGAACTGCTGCCTGAGCGCCTTGACCGGCAGCTCGACCCCCCCCATGGCAATCATCGTTTCCAGTCGGGAGACGGCGTCGCGGGGCGAGTTGGCGTGAATGGTCGTCATTGAACCCTCGTGGCCGGTGTTCATCGCCTGTAACATGTCAAGCGCCTCAGAGCCGCGGCATTCGCCAATGATGATCCGGTCCGGTCGCATTCTCAGCGCGTTCTTGACCAGATCGGTGGCGTCGATGCGGCCCTTGCCCTCGATGTTGGCTGGGCGCGTCTCCAGCCGCAGCACGTGCTCCTGCTGCAATTGCAATTCCGCAGCATCCTCGATGGTGATCACTCGCTGATCGCCGGGGATGAAGCTGGACAAGGTATTCAGCAGCGTCGTCTTGCCCGAACCGGTGCCGCCGCTGATGACCGTGCGACTGCCCTGCAAGGACGGGGAGGTCGCGGTGACGGTAACGCCGGGAAGCACCGAGCCGTCATTGGCCTTGACCGTCCCGTTGAGGGTTGCGGTTTGGACCCCCTGCGCGAACGCCGGAAGGGTCAGAGCCACTCCCAGCAGCAGGGCGAGGCCCACGTTGACAAATCGTCTCGACATACTCATCACTCCTTTGGTTGTTGGTCGTCGATTGCTTTTGGCTTCTTTCACAGGCAGCCCGCGAAGCTGTGGGCTGCAAATCGGTTGATCGACTCTCACTCAATGGTCTCACTCAATGGCACCGGAATGTGCAAGGCCGATGCCGCCTTTTTCGAGACCTTCTCCGGGTCGCAAAAACTGGACGTACAGCCCTGAAAACAAAGCACTTACATGCCTCTCGAACATTCTAAGCCGGACCGAGATTCCGAATGTTATTCAGGGGTTTGAATCCAAAGCTTTGACTCTTTCGCAACTACTCCAGGGCGGCGAGCATTTCTCTGGCACTCGGGGCGTCCCGGTCGTCCGGGGCGAGCCCCAGGAACTTCCGGAGAGAAGTCTTCGCCAGTGCCATATCGCCGGTATTCAGGTAACACAAACCCAACATGTAGTGGACCCTCAGGTGCCCGGGATACGACGCCAGAACCCTCTCGAAAGAAGCCAGGGCGTCTCGGTGCCTGGCCTGGTCGAGGAGAGCCACGCCCTGACGGTAGAAGGCCTCGGCCGCCCTTTCCGGGCTGATCTTCTCCAGGGCGGCGAACGCCTCTTCGGCCTTCTCCGCTTCTCCGAGACCCTTGAAGGCATCGTAGAGGATCGATAGGGCCACCGCATCCTCCGGGTTCGAATCGCTGAGAATCCGGGCGTTGTCAGCCGCCAGCCGATACTCCTTCCGGTTCAGATAGACCTTGGCCAAGGCCGACCGGGCAACCGCCAGATTCGGGTCCATTGCCAACGCCCTCTTCAGATCCGGGATCGCCTCCTCGACCTTGCTCTCTCGAAGCGAGGTGGCTCCTCGATTGAATAGCCGAATGGCGGCGGCCGGCCCGGGAGCCGACAGAATCATCCCCTCGAGGGCGGCCTCGGCCTCCTCGCTCCGCTGCAACTCGACCAACGCGTCGTAGCGAGCCCCGAGGGCCGTGGTGTCGGTGGGGGCAAGGTCGAGCAACTTCTCGGCGACCGCCAGCGCGTTGGTGTGATCGCGCGCCTGGATGTAGAGACCGAGTAGCGCCTGGTGTCCGGGAACGAACCCGGGATCCACCTCGATCGCCTCTCGGAACTTTTCGATGGCGGTGGCACGGTCGCCCTCGTTGCTGGCGGTAGCGCCGGCGTTGTAAAGCCTGATGGCACCCGCCTTGCCGCGAACCTCTCCGCCCTCCACGACTCCCCCACCCCCGCCACCGGACGGCGACACAGGTACCAGCTTCCATTCCTTGCGTAGGGTGCTTCCGACGACCGGACGGATGCGTTCTTGAATCGGTTGATAGCCCTCCTTCGTGATCCTGACCGCGTAGCGCGCGGTCGCATCGAGGACCAGAAAAACCACCTTGCCCTTCTTGTCGGTGGTCTTGCTCTGCTCTCCTCCGGTCTGTGGGCTGACCAGCACGACCTCAACTCCCTGCATCGGATCACCGCTGGCGTCCAGGACCCGGCCCGAGATACGGCCTTCGGCTCCCGCCAAAAGCGCACCCGTGCAAAGCACCGACGCGACCAAAGCACAAAGCATCGCCCTGCTTGTTGCGTTCATCGATCTTTCTCCTGTCGCGCCCCGGCTCACGGCTGTCGAGAGTCCCGGGACGTGAATTCCTGAGGACGCTCATAGTAGCCGACTCGGCTTCGAATCTTCAACCGGCCGCCTCGGGTCCTGACTTCGGTCGGGTGCCAGGTCCCGGCTCGGCCGGTCACCGGAGGGTAGTAGCCCAGCACGTACTGGCCCCGCAACTCCTGCAACACGGTCTCGAAAGCCCCCGAGGTTTGCTCCAGACTTTCGAGTTCGACGATCCGGCCGCCGCTTTCGAGCACGGTTTGCGCGAGCAGCTCGCGTTGCCTCTCGTGCTCCTCGGGATCGCGCCAGGCCGAGCGATGTCCGGCGCCGCCACCGCCCTCGCCCAACGGCGGCACGATCCAGTAGAGAACCGCCTGGTTCATGCGAATCGCCTGGCGCACCTGCTCCATGCGCAGCACGCTGGTCACGTCGATGCCGTCGGAGAGCAACACAACGACTCTGCGCCCCTGCCTCGCTTGGACTCTTTCGATCCCCAGATAGAGATAGTCGTTGATCGCCGTACCCCCCGCAGCCTTCACCTGTGAGAGCCCGAGCGAGAGCACGCTCGAGAAACTGGTAAACGGGGTTTCATAGAGAATCCGATCGGAAAACAAAAGCAGCTTGGCCTCATCGAGGGCCTTCATGCCGTCGAAAAAGACCCGGGCGCCGTGGAGCGCGGTGCGCAGCGGCCCGCCGATCATGCTACGGCTGGAATCCACCAAGAGCACGGCCGTGAACGGTACATCGCCGCGCTCGAAGGTGACGATCTCCTGGCGAACATCGCGATCATAGATCTCGAAATCCGCTCGCGTCAGAGCCTGAGCGCCGCCCTCGAACTCCGGCGTCACGTACAACTGCTGCAGCTCGACCTTGAACTCGCCGTCGACGTGAATCGGTGGCGTCTGCAGACTCGAGTGAACGCTGTCACCCGAGGCCGCGTACGCGACCGCCAGGATCTCATGAGCCCTATTCTCCTCACCGACGTCGATCGAGATCACGAAGGGCGATGAGCCGGTGGCCGCCCCGATGAACTCTCCGTCCAGAAAGAGCTCGACGCGATCGACTTCTGCGGAAGCAGGATAGACCTCGACCCTCACGTCGACCTTGCCGAAGATCGGGACTCCCAGCTCCGGCCGGGAGATCACCACCTCCATGGCCGCCGCACGCCCACCCCCGCAAACCAGCAGAAACAGCGCTAGAGCGCCCGCAGCGGAGCGGCTCAAGGCGCAAAGCCCTCCGCGGCCGCCGCTAATACCGCGGCCAGAGCCTCGAGCCGGGAGTCGACGTCTTCGTCGGTCTGGTCCCAGGCGCGGTCCAGCGCATCGGCAGGCCAGTTGCTGTAGGTGTAGCGTGGCGAGTCCTCCGAGTCCGGCTCTCGCACCCGGCTCAGCCGATCCAGCTCGGCCTGGGCGCGCCAAGGCTCACCCGCGGCGTTGCGCAGGTAGGCCAGCTGCAGATAGAACTTCGGTTCGTTCGGAAAGCGCTCCAAGCCCCGCTCGAGAAGATCCGCGGACCGTTTCAAATCTCCGGCCTCGAGATCCATCTGGGCGAGCTCTTGATAGGCCAGCGACTGCACCCAGCGTAGGTAGTTGCCCTTGATGACCCGTTCCAGCTGCTTTCGGGCTTTGGCCTTTCGACCCAATCGCCTCTGGTTGATTCCCAGACGCAAGCGGCCTTCACCACTTTGCGGCTGCGCCGCAACCAGCCTCTCGAAGTAGCTCACCGCCTCCGCGTACTCGCTGTACTTCTCGAAGCTGGCTCCCATACCGAGCAAAGCGGCCTCGTTCGTGTCATCGCACTCGAGAGCCCGGCGGAACAGCCGCTCGCTGAATCGGCGCAGTCCGCCTCGCTGCAGATCGCCGCCGAAGCTCGCGAGCAACCGCGATCCCACCAACCCGCGCGATTCTTTGTGCCGCAGGACCATGAACCGCGCCGACTCCTCGGTGGTACCACCGGCGATGTAGAGTTCGACAATGGCGAGCGCGAGGTTGCGCGCATGGGTGGCGAGCAGAAACGCCCTGCTGGAGCGATGTTCCCGATAGGCCTGGTGATGGAGTCGAGCGACCGGCACCAGCGAGTCAGGGGACTCCTTGCCCAGCGCCTTGATCAGGCCCATCTCGGCTGCGACCAGAGAAGGGATGCCTCGCTCGCCGAATTCGGCAACCGCCTCCTGCTCGAAAAGTCGCAGGGCGCTGGCGGCACCGGCGCGGTCGTCGCCGGTACTGAGATCCAGAATCGCCGCATATCGACGCTTCAAGAGTTCGACGTCTTTCGCCTGTACCTTGGTGCGTCGCGTCCGGGTCGGCAACTCGGGGTTGCCGATCGGCGCGGGAACCTGCTCACGACGATTCGCCGTGGCCCACGACCCCGGCTCGTCGCTCTCGGCGGCAACGATCACCGGCAGCACCGGTGAGTAGATCGGCTCCCCCGCCGGCCCTCGAGCCTTGGCACGAATGACGTATTCACCGGCCGGAACGCCGGACGGCTCGCCCGAGAGCTGGAACGACCCGGTCAAGAACGCCGGCACAGCCCGATCAACAATCCATCCCGCGGCGGCCTCGGCAGGCCCTTCGACCTCGAACTCTGCTTCCCCGACAACATGACCTCGCCCATCGAGGAGCTCGAATGAAATATCCCGGAAAGATCCTGGCAGGCCGAATACCGGGAGCAAGACCTCGACACGACCGCCGATCGGCAGGAGCGGCTTCGCCGCCGACCAACGGGCCGCTTCCTGCAGTCGAGCCCGCGAGAGGCCACCCTCTTTCGCTGCCGCGAGAACCTGAAAACCATTGATCCAAAGTCCTTCCGCCACCGAGAAACGAGGCTGAAGGAGCACCGGTTGGGTGTCCGGTGTTGGCACCGAGAGCGCGACGCGGCGCAGGCCCAGACTCTGCGTCGCCTCTCCTGGGCTCCGAACCATGATCGCTAACGAATAATCTCCCGGCGGCAGATCCAGCTGCCCGTTGAACTTGAAACCCCCCGCGGCCAAGGCCTCGCCGTACCGGCCGAGGTCCAGTTCGAAGGCCTGCAGGACGTAGCCGCGCACGTTGGCCTCACCTGCGATGGCGTAGACGAGGATTTCGACTCGAAGCTCCTCCTCCTGCTGTCCGGAGATCAGATCGCAGCCGTTGACCTCAACGAACAACCCCACCGTTACGGAACCGCTCGCCCAGGCCAGAGGCGCCGCGATCGCCTCTATGGCCAGGTCGCCACCCTGCTGGCCGCTCAGGATGAGCGCGGCGGTCTCGGCCGTGAGGCCTCCCGGATCGCGGACGATAATCGTTGACTCGAGCGGCCAGGACAGGACCACGGCGGCCAGGTAGGCGAACGCCGTCCGGAGTGAGCCCCGGCGTCGCTTCATCTCCATGAGTCTCGCAGCCCGTGGTAGAACTATTAGCTTGCCGGCGGCTCATAGGTCACACGGACCGCCGAGTCCACGTTGGCCAGAGAGTCGTGCACGCCTACGGCGACGGTGGCCTTGGCCCTTCGCAATCCCAGCTTGACCCGGTAGCCGGCCACCTGACCGAGCGCGGTCAAGAGCTTGTCGTTGGGGATTCGCACCGGAACCTGGATCGTCTGCACTGGCGAAGAGCGTCCGTCGCCGTCCTTTGCCGCCACCGCGATCTTGATCTGACCGACGTGGAAATCACCTTGGGGCAACAATACGAGATTGGCGATCGGCACCTTCACGATCACTGGAACCACGATCTGACCGCGCTTCTCGGCAGGTTCGGCCTCCCCGAACTCGACCGCGATCTGCAGGGGATTCGACTCGATGTCGAGCAGCAGTGCCGACAGCGTGAGGTCCGCGGTCCGCTCTTCTCGCGTCTTGTGGCGGTAGCGCTCGCGGTGCCGCACGTTCCACTTCTCGTCCGGAACCACGACCCGGATGCGGTGAATCTGTTGATCGTCGGTGTGATCGATGGTATAGCCGAGCGAATAATAGGAGTCGAAGTCCTCGCGCATGCGATCGAGCATGCCGTCGAAGTTGCGGCTGTTGACCAGGGCGAAGCCGCCGGTCGCGTCGGACATGAATCGCAGGGGGCTGCCGGTGTTGGCGCTCGCGATCGTGTCGAGCGCGGGTGTCCAGACCGGACTGCCGCCCATGTCCACGAAGGCCGGCGTCTCTCCCGTCACCGCCGCGCCCGGGCCGCCACCGGCGGCACGCAAGGCATAGAACGTCACCTCGCTGGCGTTGGCCGCATCGACGAGCTCCTCGAAGTATTCGTCGGTTCGCAACTCGGTAGCGTCCATGGTGATGGAACCAATGCCGAGGTCCCTGGCGTATTCACGAAACTTGTTGTCCCAGGCGTAATAGAGTTCCTCACCGGGCCGCATCGAAAGACCGTCGCTCACATAGAGCACCGCCTTACGTCCCGGAACTCCGGAAAGCGAACCGATGAACTGCCTCAGCCCGGCGATTGTGTCCCGCACCAGGTTGTGCTCACGTTGCGCGAAGTTGCGGATCGCCTCCAAAACGATCAGGGCTTCGTCGCCGGTCGTATCCTCCCCCAGGCTGGAGGCTGTCCCAGCGCCGGTGCCACCGTCCGGCATCTGCACGAACTGGATGTCCCGCACAATGGAACGGCGTTCGAGTTCCAATAGGGCGCCCTTGCCTCCGCGCTTACTCATGTCCTGCAACGCCGCGACAAGAAGATCCGGGTCGGCGGTCATTTCCTGCTGGATCAGGAGCCCGCCATCCGAGGTCACCAGCATGATACGATCCGTCGGCCGCAGCTGCTCGCGCACGAAGTCCTGCAGAAGAGCCAGGGCCCGGTTGCGATTGGCCGGCGAGAGGTTCCGATCGTCGACGTAGACCACCAGATGGAGCTGCTTGGGCTCGATCGGCGCGAGATTCTCGCCCTCCCCCTCGGCGGCATCACCCACTTCCGAGGGGCGCACGCCGCCACCCTCGACTACGTAGAAGTTGGTGATCTCGACAGGCTTGCCGTCCTCGAAGATCTGAAAGTCCTCTTGGGTGAGATTGGGAACCCGATTCCCCCGCTTGTCGGTAACGAAAACCTCGACGTTGACCACGCTGACCTCGACCTGCTCCAGGAAGATCTGGTCGGTCTGAGCACCCTCAGACGAGGCCTCGGACGAGGTCACGGTCACCGCACCGAGCAGGCTGCCACAGAAAAATAAGGACAGTGCCTTTGCGGAACATCGACTCGCAATCATTTGTTGGGACCCCCCCTGGGGAACTTCATGACAGGAATCCCTGTCACCCCGATGACGCTAACACAGCCTCCATCCGGATCACCGGCCGGAACTCCGGCCGGATCGCCGAACGGAACGCGGGTATCATTGCAGACGCGCGGATACGTCGAGACGTTCCCTATCGAGGATGACTATCATGAAGAAAAGATCCGACGGCACGAAATTGCTCCGGCTGACATTCACCTTGCTCGTTGTTTCGGCGGCATTGTCGATTTCTTTGGCGAGTTCTTCGGCGAGCGCCACAGGCGATGCAGAATCCACTCACAGGTTGCCCGACTTCGAGCTCCGTGACCAGACCGGAACGGCCTATGGCACTCGCGAGCTGCGGGGCCGGGTGTGGATCGCGAATCTCGTCTTCACTCGCTGCAGAGGAACCTGCGCCGAGCTGACCAGGCGCATGACACGACTGCAGAACGAGCTGTTCAACCACCCCCGCTGGGAGGACATTCGTCTGGTCACCTTCACCACCGACCCGGAAGGCGACACGACCGACCGTTTGCTCGACTTTTCTCGAGAGACAGCCTACGCCTACGATAGCCATTGGCGTTTCCTGACCGGGGCGCGCGACCAGCTATCCGGGCTTTTCGAGGCCGGACTCCAGCTGGAATTGGCGGAAGGCGCAGACGCTCTTGGTCCCATCGCTCATACCCAAATGTTCGTCTTGGTCGATCGAAATGGCGTCCTGCGAGGACACTACGAAGTTCTCGAACCGGCAGGATGGCACGATCTGATGGCCGACATCGAGGATGTGCTCGAGGAGCCCTCGGAGGCCAGAGCGAAGCCCGCACCAGATCTCCCCAAGGTGTCCTACCCCACGTCGTCTCCCGAGAAGCCCTGGCTCGACGCTGCCGATCCCGCCTGGCTCGAGCCGCGCAGGCAGGCTCAGCTGGCCGCGGCAGGCGAGATCGGGGTGTTTCATGGGTTCCGATTCAGCGACCGAATCGCGGAGTCCGGCATTTCCTTCCTGAACCGGGTGGTGGACGACGGCGGCATCAGCTACAAGGGTGTTCACTACGATCACGGCAATGGCATAGCCGTCGCGGACGTCGATGGCGACGGGTTGTACGACCTCTACTTCACCACTCAGCTGGGACGCAACGGTCTCTGGAAGAACCTGGGGGGCGGACGCTTTGCCGACATCACGAGCCAAGCGGGAGTCGGGCTGGGCGAGCGTATCAGCGTGACGGCCTCGTTCGCCGACACCGACAATGACGGCGATCCCGATCTCATGGTCACCACCGTCAGGGATGGCAACGTGCTGTTCGAGAACGACGGGACCGGGAGGTTCAAGGACATCAGCGCCAGCGCCGGGGTCGACTACTCCGGGCACTCCTCGGGTATCGTCTTCTTCGACTACAACCTGGACGGCCGTCTCGACATCTTCCTGAGCAACGTCGGTGTCTACACCGGCGACGATCGCGGCCGAGGTGGCTATCACATCGGATTCGAAGACGCCTTTGCCGGTCACCTGCACGCCGATCGCACCGAGCGCAGCATCCTCTACGAGAACCTGGGGGAGAACCGATTTAAGGACGTCACCGCTCAGGCGCGCCTCCTCGACGACAGCTGGACCGGAGACGCCAGCCCGATCGACCTCAACACCGATGGCTACCCCGATCTCTACGTTCTCGACATGCAGGGCAACGACGAGTACTTCGAAAACGTGGGAGGTGAGTACTTCAAGAGAAAGAGCCGTGAGGTCTTCCCGCTGACTCCCTGGGGCTCCATGAGCATCAAGGTTTTCGACGTCGACAACGACGGCCGCATGGACATCTTCTTGAGCGACATGCACTCGGACATGAGCGAAATGGTCGGCCCGGAGCGCGAGAAGCTGAAGTCGCGCATGCAATGGTCGCAAGCAGCGCTGGGAGAGGACGCCAGGAGCATCTTCGGCAACGCCCTATTCCGGAATCTCGGCGAGGGCCGCTTTGAGGACGTCTCCGACAAAATGGGCAGCGAGAACTACTGGCCCTGGGGATTCAGTGTCGGCGACCTCAACGCCGACGGCTTCGACGACGTGTTCCTAACCAGCAGCATGAATTTCCCGTGGCGCTACGGGGTCAACACGGTGCTGCTCAATGACGGTGGCGAGAGATTCCACGACGCCGAGTTCATTCTCGGCGTCGAGCCCCGAAGAGGCGGTCGCACCACAACACCCTGGTTCGAACTCGATTGCTCGGGGGATCTGACCAAGCACCCGATGTTGTACCCCCGGATCTGTGCCGGCCAGGCCGGCTGGGTAGAGTTCCAGGGCGCGCTCGGCTCCCGGTCCTCGGTCATCTTCGACCTCGATCGGGACGGCGACCTCGATATCGTCACCAATGACTTCAATTCAGAACCGTTGGTGCTGATCAGCAACCTGTCCGAGATCGCCGATATCAACTTTCTCGAGGTCCGCCTGATCGGCACCGAGTCCAATCGCGACGGACTGGGCGCTCGGGTCACGGTGTTCGCTGGGGACAACGCATACACCAAGGTCCACGACGGCAAGTCCGGATATCTCTCGCAGAGTTCGTACCCACTCTACTTCGGCCTCGGCACAGCGTCGAAGGTGGACCGGATCGAGATTACCTGGCCTTCGGGGAAACATCAGACCGTCCCGGGACCGATTCCGACGAACGAGATGCGCGAGATCACCGAGGGCTGATCCGGTAGCTGATCCGGTACTGAGGCCACGCTCGCGCGATGCACCGAGTTCGCCGGCTCAGCGCGGCCGCGTGTAGTAAGCGTCTTTGAGCGCCGCCACGAACCGGGCGTCTACGAGTCCGCGTGCGTTGCCGCTGTAGTCGAGTTCGTGCTGCGCGCGAAACGCGTCGACCGCGTCCATGGCCTCGCCGTCGTAGATACCGTACGCGTCATCGAACGCCCTCGCCAGTTTGCGGTACTCGTCGATCTTCACCTGAAAAGCGTCGGGGTCGGTGCGCATAAGGCCTCGGTCGGCGTCGAACTCGGGCGCGGTCGGGAACTCTTCGAACTCCTGGCACCAGTAGCCGAGAGCGTGGAGCATCCGCTTGAGCTCGACCACGTCGCTGCCCGCGATCTCGGAGAACTCCCGGTGCCCGAGAGCGCCCTGGGTCTTGTAGTAGATCCGCTTGAGCTCCGCGACGGGATGCGCGTGTTCGCCGACGTCGATCGAAACGCTCAAGTGGTCGCCACCGCGGCCGGGGTTGTTTGGATCGGCGACTCGAATCGCCGCCGACTGCAGCCGCCCCCAGCGCTTGTCGCCGCCGGTTTTCTGGCCCGCTTCGAGCGCCAGGATCAACCGCTCCGCGAGTGGCATGCCGGAGCCCGCGGTCGAGTCCAGATGCTCGGCTACCGCATCGACGACTTCCGGCCCGACCATGATGTTGGCCTGGACGGTGTAGTTCACTCCCTGCCGGCTGCCCGCCCAGTTGCCGTTCTTCAACCCGGTGTGGGCGGCGCTCCGGCCCTGCATATCGATCATGCCGATCTGCCTCGATTCGCGACCGGCGTCGTCCGCGAGCAGCTTCTCGAGCGCATCCTCAGGCGACATACCCTCGGCCAACAGATCGAGACCGTCGCTCCCATATTCGACCACCGTCCACGCTTGGGTCGCCACGGCGCCGACACCGGCTCGCGCCCAGGGCACCGCCCGACCCACGAACGGCACCCGGGTCGTGACCGCGGCCCCGCTTTCGCCGGTCTCGGGATCGATCGCGCAGATCGAAAACGTGGAGTAAAAAGGCTGCGACCTCTGGACGCTCGCTCCAGGAAACTCCTTCGAACGCTCGACACGAGCCGCGGATTCAGAACCCGGTACCGCGGTCACCGAGGATGGCGCCGAGGTCGACAACGAAGTAGCCGCGACGGCGCTGGCTGCGCTGGCTGCGATACTGACGAGACCGGCTGTTGCAAGCACAGTGCGGACGCTCAGACTCATTGCGAGCGTGAATCGTAGCACTGCGGCGGCGACGTATGATCCATCGGTGGCGTCGAGCAGGTCCGATTCGAGAATCTCCCCGGTCTTTCTGCAATGCGGGCAAGAGGGTTGGCGCCGATTTTCAGATCCTGTCCGCACCCTCAGAGCCGAGTCCGCGGCCGAGGTTCGGCCGGCGCTCGACGAGATCGAATCGGCGACTCAGAAGGGCCTCTACGCCGCCGGGTTTCTCTCCTACGAGGCGGCATCCGCCTTCGACGCCGCTCTGGTGACTCGTCCGGCGGGTGCACTGCCGTTGCTCTGGTTCGGAATCTATGAGACCTGTGAATTCGTGGAGCTTCCCCGGCCTCTCCGGCCACCCGACGGATCCCGTCCGGCAGACGCGGCCCCGCAGTGGGAGCCGTCACTCACTCTCGACGAACACCGAAGCTCGGTCGATCGGATACGAGAGCGGATCGCCCTCGGCGATACCTACCAGGTCAACTTCACTTGGCGTTTGAAGGCGCCGTTCGATGGCAACCCGTGGACTTTCTTCCTGGCCCTTGCCGACAAGAGCCCGAGCCGCTACGCGGCGTTTGTCGAATTCGGAGCGGCTAGCGGAGCCAGCGGGCACGCGATCTGCTCGTTGTCACCGGAGTTGTTCTTCCGTCTCGACGGCAGCAAGTTGGTCTGCCGGCCGATGAAAGGTACCTCACGCCGAGGCCTCTATCGCGCACAAGACGACGAGCGCTCCCGAGAGCTTCGCGAATCCGCCAAGAACCGGGCCGAGAACGTGATGATCGTGGACATGGTACGTAACGATCTCGGCAAGATCGCGCGCCCCGGCAGTGTCGAAACGACTCGTCTTTTCGAGGTCGAAACCTATCCCACCGTACTGCAGATGACCTCGACCGTCGAAGCCGCCACCGACAGTTCTCTGGTCGAGATCATGACGGCTCTCTTTCCCTGCGCCTCCATCACCGGAGCTCCAAAGGTCGAGACGATGAAGATCATCGCCGAACTCGAAGACCGACCGCGCGGTATCTATACGGGCGCGATCGGGTACGTCGGGCCCAATCGCCAGGCGCTGTTCAACGTGGCAATCCGGACGGTACACCTCGACCGAGACGCCGGCTGCGCCGAATACGGCACCGGCGGCGGCATCGTCTGGGATTCAGAGCCCGAAGCCGAGTACCTCGAAGGTCGCACCAAGGCCCTCGTACTGGCGCCCGGGCCGCCGAACTTTTCCCTGCTCGAAACCCTGCGGTGGGAGAACGGAGAATACCACCTGCTGCGCCGCCATCTGGACCGCTTGGCGGACTCGGCCGACTTTCTCGGCTTCGATTACGATGAATCGCACGTGCGCAGCAAACTCCGCAGGCTTTCGGAACGCTTGGCGGAGCGCCTGGCCGAGCACCCCGCACGACGCCTGCGCGGTCCGATCCCCCTCATCCAGCGCATCCGGTTGCTGCTATCGCGCGCCGGCTCGGTCCGACTCGAGCATGAGCGAATCGATGAGGAAAACCGCCCCTGGACGATCGAGTTGGCCCAAGAGCCAATCGACCCCGACAGTCAGTTCCTCTACCACAAGACCACCGAGCGCGAGGTCTACGACTCTTTCCGGCGCCGCGCGCCGAATGCCGACGACGTTTTGCTGTGGAACCCTGCGGGCGAGCTGACCGAAGCGACGGTCGCCAACATCGCACTACAATTGGAGGGGCGCTGGGTCACGCCGCCGGTGGCTTGCGGCCTGCTCGCCGGAACCCAGCGCGCCGAACTGCTCGCCCACGGCCGCCTCACCGAGAGAGTTCTCACTCTCGACGATCTCGATCGGGCAGACTCGCTGGCGCTGCTCAACTCGGTTCGAGGCTGGATTCCGGCGCGGCTCACTACGAAGACTGGTGAGAGGGCCCGGCCAACTCAAACCCGACGACAGCCTCGGTGACCCAAGCAGGTCCCCGAACAACTACTACTCGACGTTGACCCGAACAGTGCACATACTCCTGCCCCGGATGCCATGTTTTGGAAGCGTGGTGTTCGCAGGAATTAACAAGGATCCATATAGGGTCCAGGCTGACACCTCTTTTGTGCTGCTTACGTCAGCCCGGCGACGAGATACACCCGCTTACGATTCTTCGGCGGCCATCGGAGGTCCGTCGGCGTTGAAGCAATCGACCTGAACTTTCCAGGAGCCATCGGCCTGCTTGCTCCAGACGGTCACATACTTGCCAACGGTCACCATGGAGGCCCCGTCCTGCTCGCTAGTGAGCTCGAACGTGCCGAGGGTGTAACCGAGTTCGCCGGACTCCGCGACGTCGGCACCCGTCGCCTCCCACTCGAGGGCGAAACCGGGCATCGAAACGAGGTGTTCCCAGGTCGTGCGAATCGCGTCACCCCGGGCGAGGGGAGCGCCGAAGGGCATAAAGTGAGCGTCGTCCGCGATGTACGAGAGGAATTCGTCCGTCTCACCGACCGACTCGGACCACGCCTTGTCTGCCGCCATCAGCGCGTCCCGCGTCGCTTCCAAATCCACCGCTGGAGCTGCGGCCGTTGGCTCCTCCACCGGCGGTGCGCAGCCGAAGCCGAGAAGGACCGTAGCCATCATGGGCAAATACTTGGATTTCATGATTCCCTCCGTCGATGGGTCCCATTCTCGTGCCGACCCTCATTTCTGTCAAGCGGTGCTTTTGCCCATCCAGGGAAGTCATCCATGGAAGGGTCTCGTGGGCGAGCCGCCCGAGCCGAAGAAGGACAGCGCTGGTCGCCCCGGCCTATCGACATCGACATCCTGCTCTGGGGCGACGAGATCATCTTGACGCCGGAACTGACGATCCCCCACCGTGACCTCCACCTGCGCGGTTTCGTTCTAACGCCCCTGATCTCTCTCCAGCCACGGCTGACGATTCCCGGTCGGGGTCCGAAGACGCTGCTCGACTGGTCCACCGAGCTACGGCATCACATTCCGCTCTGGATGGGCATTGTCAACGTGACGCCGGACTCGTTTTCGGATGGCGGCCTTCATACGGACTGGAACCGGGTCGAGCCGCAGGTCGAAGAGATGGTCAGAGCCGGAGCCCAGATCATCGACGTCGGTGCCGAGTCCACACGCCCCGGCGCGCAACCGATCGGACCCGAGGTCGAATGGTCACGACTCGCTCCCGTCCTCGAGCCTTTGGTCGCCAAGTACGGTAACTCCTCGCAAGCTCTGGTGCGTCCCCTGGTCAGCGTCGATACCTACCACCCGGAAGTCGCCGAGCGAGCCCTCGAGCTTGGCATCGACATCGTCAACGACGTCAGCGGGCTCACGTCGTCTCGAATGATCGACCTCGCCAGGTCGAGCGGCGCAGACTGGGTCGCCCTGCACCAGTTGACGCTGCCCGTGGATCCCAAGGTCACGTTGCCGCCCGATTGCGACCCGGTGGACGAGGTCGAAAAATGGCTGGAAGAGCGGCTCGTGGCCTGGGAGTCCGCCGGTCTGGATCTCAACCGGCTCATCGTCGATCCCGGCATCGGTTTCGGCAAGAACCCGCTTCAGTCGCTCGAGCTGCTTCGCCATGCCGGGCGCTTCCGGCGACACGGACTGCGTACGCTCATCGGTCACTCGCGCAAGTCGTTCATGAAGGGGTTCACATCCGGCGTTCGTGACCAAGACCTGGCTACGATTGGGGCCTCGCTACGGCTCTGCGAGGGCGCCATCGATATCCTCCGCGTGCACAACGTTCCCGACCACATCTCGGCCTACCGAGGTTGGTCGCACCTCGTCGGGTGATGCCAAGAGGGAACGCCACGCCGCCCACGATGTTGCAGCGCGCTTCAATACGTGACCGTATTTGTGTTCAGCAGGCTAGTCCAGGTACCCGAGCGCTCGTAGCGTCTCGACCTCCTCGGCATCGAGGGTCACCGGAGACTCCTCTCCCTCGGCAATGAGCTCGAACTGGGCAGCCAGCCCCTCGAGCGCAGCAGCCATGCGGGCGCAGATCTCGGGCAAGGGAGCTTCGAGCGGCGATTGCTCCAGTGGATCGGCCTGGTTGTCGAAGCACTGGTCTTCGCCCTCTTCGGGTGAGAACAGGGCGTGAGTCGAGCCGCGCAGACCGCGGATGCCTGGACCTTCGATGTAGATCGGGCGCTCCCGGAGTGGCTCGCCCGCTAGTAGCGGCACGAGGCTTCGCCCCTGAGCATTCTTTGGCACGCTCAGGCCGACCAGGTCGAGCAGGGTGGGCATGACATCTACGAGCCCGACCATCTCGTGGCTCCTTCCCGGCTCGAGCCGGTAGACCGGCGGCAGCCGAATCATGAACGGGATCGCGGTCACTTCCTCGTGAGGAGCGTAGCCGTGCTGGAGTTCGCCGTGCTCGTTGAAGCCCTCGCCGTGATCGGCGACCAGGACCACGATCGTGTTCTCCAGTCGTCCGGTCTCACCGAGCCAGGCCCAGAGCTCGCCGAAGGCGCGGTCGGTGTAGGCGATCTCTCGATCGTAGCGCGCGATCAGAGCGGCGAGATTGCTCGGATTTAGATGCTTCTCGGCCCATTTGGAGACCTGCGTCCAATGCATCGGCACCGGCGGTGTGGTGCGAACACTGCCGAAACGGCCGGTCTCATCCGGCAGCTGCCGGTTGTACGGGAAATGGACGTCCATGTAATGAACGTAGGCGAAGAACGGCACTTGTTGATCTCCGGACTCGAACCACTCCTTCACGAGCTCGTTGACCCGGTAGGCGACCGTCAGCCGTTTGTTATAGAAGTGGTCGAAGCCTTGCGCGAAACCGGTCTTCTTCTGGATATGGACGTTGGTCCCGATAGAACCGGTGCGGTATCCGGCCCGCTTGAACCGTTCGGCAAGAGTGGTGAGCCGTTTGGGCAAGACATCGGTTTGAAAACCCGCCTCACCTTCGAATCCCACCCGACCCTGCCCGTGCTGATCCGGATAGAGGGAAGTAAAGAGCGTAGCGACCGACGGCTTGGTCCAAGTAGAGTGACTGTAGCCACGTGTAAAAACGGTGCTCTCGGCCGCGAGGATGTCGATACCGGGCGTGGTCGGCAACGGGTAGCCATACGTGCCGAGGTGATCCCGACGCAGGGCGTCAATCAACACCAGAAGCACGTTGGGACGATCGAGGCCGGACTCGGCCGAGAAGTCCGGGAAACCCCTGTGACCACTCTCGCCGCCACTCTCGCCGCAGGCCAGCATCGACAAGAGGGCGGCCGAGACGGAGAACTCGATCGCAGCCCTTCGCGTGAGTTTCGGAAAGCGGCTCATTTCCGCGCCAGATCGCGCGGAGGAACTCCGCCCCCGACGCTGGTATTAGTGACCAATCCCTCCGGCAAGGCCTTCGGAAACCTGGGCCGTTTCGGCATGGGGCGGCTCGTGCGACGGTGCCACTGCGCGAGGTGCAGATCCTCGGGCTCGAGCTTATCGACGTGCTCGAGCCAGCGATCGAGCTGATCCGACCTAGCCTTCTCGGACCTGCCTATCCGACCGATGATGTTCTGGGCCGGCCAGGTTTCGAGCCTCCGGATCTCCGCCCGGGGACGGATGTTCCAGTAGGTCTCGTGCGCTGCCGTGTAATGTCCGGTCTTCGTGGCGCTCGATACCCACAGGCGGTTGGGAAGGCCGACGTGGATTCTAGAGCTCAAGTTCTGAAAGGCCGCTCCTCGGTGGTGGTCGAAATTGATGTTGCGTCCCTTGCCCCAGGAGTAGACATTGCCATTGGCCATGTTGCTCAGCGAGGTGTCGTGGATGTTGCGATTCTCGATCCGGAACCGCGTCACGAGGCTGTCCTGGGCGCCGCCCAGATTGAAACCGTAGTGCCCGGCACGACCGGCAATCACTACGTTCTGGGCCGTGCAGTAGCGTGCGTACCAGAAGAAGATGCCGTTGTCCGCGTTCAGGATCGCCACATCGCGCACCCAGCTGTTGTAGGCGTGCCCGAGGCTTATGGCGTTCGCCCCGGGCTCGTTATGGTGGCCGGGATACGGCCGCACGGGAAACTCTATCGTCAGGTGCTCGATGCCGACTTCTTCGATCTCGATCACGGCCTCGAAGAGCTGGGCTTTCCACTCGGGCTTGACATCGAGCCGAAGGGGACGGTCGAAATGCACTTTCTTGCCCTCGATACGAGTCACCTCGAGCAGCCAATTGATGGTCTGGAAACCTGGGATGTCGATGATGCACCTGCCCCTCAGCGGATGACCGGCGTGCATCGAGAGCGCCAGCGAGCCGTCGCTTTCGTGCTGAATCAGCCTCACCATCTGCCCCGGCTCAATCCCGCGGGTATCCGAGACCTTGATCCAGGTCTGGCCCTTGAGCGCGATCTTGGTCACCTCGGCGAGCCTCTCGCCTCGATGCCAGACCGGGGCGTTCGAATCACCGCGGCGCAGGTCCGGATTGGCCCAGATCCAAGCACCACCCCAGGACCACCCGGTCGGCCCCCCGTCCTTGCCCTTCTTGAAGGCCTGCTTGAGAGTCCTCGGGAAGTAGAGCACCGTCGAGTCCCGGCTCTCGCCGCGCAACACCAGGTTGCTCTTGCCGATCAGGAGCGGTCTGGTGATCAGATAGCGGCCCGCGGGAATCAGAATCGCCCCGTTCGACGTCGTCTTGATCGCCTCGAGGAATGCCCGGCTGTCGTCGGTCACACCGTCTCCCGTCGCCCCGAAATCCTTGACATTGGCCACCACCGGGACCTTCGGAATCGGCTCGTCGCCGGCGCGATAGCCGGCATGTGAGAAGTCCGGCAGCCGCTCGGCCGGGCGCCAGCGCTCGCCGTCCTTGCCCCAGAGATGCGAGGTATTTTCGGGCACCGGACCGAGGTCCGGCGCTGCGCAGGCCGCGATCAGGAACCAAGCAGTGAGCACACCCGCGGCGGAGTGACTTCGAATAAGGGGCTTCATGGGAGGACTTTCATCCGGCGAGTGCCGGAATCGCCCCGGGATTGTAGCCCAAGGGCCGCCGTTGACAGCCCCCGTCCCGCCACCGTAGGATCTTGCGGTCCGCCATGCGCCGCTTGCCCACCGAGCTTTGCGCGATTCCGGTCATCCTCCTGTTGTTCGCCGCGCCGACCGCGGCCCGAACCCACAGGAATCGAGGACCGGTCACCGCGATCCAGCCCACCGACAGCTCGAGCCATTTGGTGCTCCTGTCGCGGTCGGGTTGGGCCCGGGTCAAGAGTGATCGGGGTCGCAGCCGCGTCTCCCTCCGCCCCGAGGAGACCCTGACCGGCATCGCCGAGACCGGTTTGGGCTGGGTGGCCGTCGGCGTGCGCAGATCCGAGATCGCCGGCTCCTCTGGCTCCGAAACCTCCGTGTTCCTGGTGGCCTCCACCGGACACAACGGCACCCGGCTGCCGGCGCTCGAGCAGCGTGAGGCGCTCCAGCTGCGGCCCGTGCTCCTGGTCCACCAAGGTCAGCTGGCCGGCGCTGCTTGGCTCGAGGGCGAGAGCCAGCGCACAATGGCGGTGCGATTCGCCGAGTGGACCGGGGTGGATTGGGGGCCGACACAAACGGTCTCCCGACCCGGTCCGGGCAGTCAGACGGGTCTCAGCGGAGTCACGCTCGCGGGCGGTGAAATCCTACTCGCTTGGAGTCGCTACGACGGCTCGGACGACGAGATCTTTTGGACTCTCCGCGAGGGCGCGACCTGGTCCTCGCCCGCCCGCGTTGGTGCCGACAACACAACGCCGGACATCACCCCCGTGCTCGCCGGTTCGGGCCGCGGGGCGACCCTGGTCTGGGGCCGAATGGACGATGGCGAATACCGACTGCTGGCGCGCGAGTTTCGTTCGGGCGAATGGCGGCGCGAACGAGCTGTGACCCCTCACGGATCGGTCTTCCCGACCCTGGCGCGTTCTGACGGCAGGCTCTTGGTGATCTACCGCACCGCTCGGCCCAGAGGCTGGGCGGTGACCGACTTGGACGGCGACTCGCCCGTTCTTCGACGGGCTCGGCTCGAGGACGCCGGCGATCTTCGACCCGTCCTCGCCAAGCTGACCCCGACCGGACCCGTTCTGCAGTGGACCCGTCCGGGCCGATCTGCGGCGCTCCGATGGAACACGGTGCGCTGATGACGAGACCTTCGCCGGCAGCTGTTCTCATGACCGCGTTGCTTGTCGGCTGCGCGATGGCAGGTCCCACGGCGGCGGTCAAGGTCCTGGCCTTTGGAGACTCACTCACGGCCGGAACCGGCGACGAGGAGGGGCTGGGCTATCCCCGAAGACTCGAGAAGAAACTCGACGAGGGCTCGGAGGTGGTCAATCTCGGCGAGCCCGGCGAGAGAACCGCCATCGGCCTGTCGCGCATCGAATCGGCCCTCCGTGTGGGTGGTGACGTGCTGCTGTTGATGGAAGGCACCAACGACGTCAGCGCCATCTTCACCGGCGAGCTGTCGATCGAGAGCACGCTCGCCAACCTCGATGCAATGATCTCCAAGACTCGCGACGCCGGAATCGAAGCCGTACTGTCTTCGATTATTCCGAGGTCACCGCAGGCTAAGCGCGACCGGCACAACAGGACCACGGCCACCTTCGTCGGCGAGCTCCGAGAGTTGGCCGTCGGCCGCGACCTCAGCTTCGCCGACGCCTACGATATCTTCGATCCCGAGATCGTGCCCGGCTACTTCGCCGACTACTATGACCAGGATCCAAAGGACGTGGTCGGGCACCTCAACGCCGCCGGCTACGAAAAACTAACGGACGCTTTCGCCGACCTTCTGAACGGGATCGACTCGCAGCCGCCGGTCATTGGCAACTTCGAGCCCGGACCGCTGCCCAATGAAATTTCCGGCAGCAGCAAAATCACGATTCCTGTCTACGACTTCAAGAACGGATCCGGGCTCGACCTGCGGAAGACCCAGCTCCTGATCAACGGCAACGTAGTTACCGACGGCACCGAGAGCGACGGCGACGCCACAAAAGTGGTGCTGACCCATAGGGGCAGCAAGGCCCTTGGGTGCCGGGCGGTGCTGCGGGTAATCGCCCAGGACCTAGCGGAACCACCCAATATCCTCAATCGCGGGATCGCGATCTACGCCATCACCGGGCGCACGGTGCTGCCGGGCGATGTGAACTTCGACTGTGCAGTCGACGGAGTCGACCTGGTGGGTCTCGCGCTCCGATTCGGACTCGACAGCGCGGACCCCGGTTACGGCTTGATCTGGGATTTGAATCGTGACGGGGTCATCGACGAGATCGACCTCGAAACCCTGTCGGCCAACTTCGGCAAATCGTCGCTGTAGCGCAACGCGTCTCGAGCGGCCCGGCTAGCAGCCCGACGGGCACCTACACCGATTGGGATAGATTCCGAGCCATGACGCTCCGGGTGCGACCTTGCCGGCCACTGGCCGGCGCCTCTTCCCTGCTCGGCTGCCTGGCGCTGACCTGGGTCAGCGGCTGCGGCGGTGGCACTGGCGGAGAAGACACCGCGATCGAGCCACCGGCCCGAGTGTTCCTGATCGTCGTCGACACTCTGCGAGCCGATCATCTCGGCACCTACGGCTATCCTCGTGCCACGTCACCGTCCCTGGATTCGCTGGCGGCCGAAGGTGTCGTCTTCGACCGCGCCATCGCCCAGTGGCCCAAGACCGGCGCCTCGATGGCCTCGATGTTCACGGGGCGCTATCCCCAGACAACAAGCCTGACGCACCGGGCGGCCATCCGATTGCCGGGGGAGTACGAGACGCTTCCGGAGCTATTCCAAGACAGTGGGTACACGACCCTGGCCGTGATCGGCAACGCCGTGTTGTCGTCGGAGCTGGGTTGGAACCAGGGGTTCGACGAGTTTGTCGAGCCCTGGAAACTGGAAAAGGTGCCGCCAAAGACGCCGCTCCAGTGGAGAAAGGTCCTGAGCGGCGAAAGAATCACGGCCGCCGGAATACGTCTGCTCGAGGCGCACCTGGAGGATCCAAAGCTCTTCGTCTGGCTCCATTACCTCGAGCCTCACTCACCCTATGTGCAGCCCGAAGGCGTCGAGAACCCCTTTCTAGGGGACCCCTACTACACCGGCGAGCGGAAAATCGGCAGCTGGTTTCCGCGACAAGAGATCCTCGACGGGAGGCAGGAGCTCGACTACTACATCGCGCAATACGATGCCAATATTCTCCTGGTCGATCGTGCGATCCGGTCGTTTCTCGACCGCGCCCGAGATCTGGGTCTGCTGGAGAACGCGCTGGTGGTCTTCACGTCAGATCACGGCGAGGGTCTCGGGCAGCACGACGAGTTGAAGCACGGTCGCCTGCCGTACAACAGCACGTCTCGGGTGCCGCTCTTTTTTTGGTACCCGGCGGCCATCGATGGCGAGCGTCGTGTCGAGCGGCCGGTCGAGCTGATTGATCTGTATCCGACCTTCCGCGATCTCGTGGCTCCGGAGCGTGATGTCGAAGGGCTCGAGGGCTCCAGTCTCATCGACTTTCTGCACCCACCTACCAAGGCTTCAGCCGTGGATTCGGCCATCGATTCCGATCGCTTTCGTTACGCCTTCTCTGAGTCCGGAGAGCAAGGCTGGATGCACTACCGGAGCGTTCAAAGCCTCGAGTGGAAGCTCATCTATCATCCGAAGCGGAGCGGGCGGGGCCTGCCAATGTCCTACCAGCTGTTCGATCTCGACGCCGACCCCGGTGAGACCCGCGATCTCATCGACCGCAGACGGAGCGAGGCCAGGGCCCTACGCACCGAACTCTTCGCCTGGATGAAGCAACCGAAGCGCATCGTGGAAGGCGGCGAAGCGGCGAACCAAAGCGACGCGACGATCGAAGCTCTGAAGGCGCTCGGCTATTTGAACTGAGCACAAGGGAAGCAATCGCTAGCCTGACCTTCTCATCACGGGTCAGGCCAAGACGCCTTGCCAGACAATCGCGGCTTGATCTTGCCCTTGCGATTCACGAATCCGATCGTCTTCGATCGCCCATCAGCTCGACCATGATCGCCTTTTGAACATGCAGTCGATTCTCGGCCTGGTCGAAAATGCGGCTCTGTGGACCGTCCGCGACGGCGGCCGCAACTTCTTCGCCGCGGTGGGCCGGAAGGCAGTGCAAGAAAACGGCCTCCGGAGCCGCAGCGGCCATCAGCTCGGCATCCACGGTAAACCCCTCGAACGCCTTCAAACGCTCCTCCGCCTCTTCTTCCTGACCCATGGAAGCCCAGACGTCGGTGTAGACGCAACTCGCTCCGGCCACCGCCGCTCTCGGATCGTGGGTGGTCTCGACCGAGGTGCCGGCAGCTTCGGCATCCCGGCGGGCGTTGTCCAGATAGGCGTCCTGGACCTCGTACCCCTTCGGTGTCGCCACAGCAACGTTCATGCCCACCTTGGGCGCGCCGTGAAGAAGAGAATGCGCCATGTTGTTGCCATCACCCACGTAGGCGATCTTGCGCCCCGCAAGCCTATCCAGCCCTCCGAAGACCTCGCCGAGGCTGAAGTAGTCAGTCAGCGCCTGGCAGGGATGAAGATCGTCGGTCAGGCCGTTGATCACCGGAATAGAGCCGTGAGCGGCCAGATCCAGCACCGTCTGATGGGCAAAGGTACGTGCCATGACGCCATCGACGTAGCGCGAAAGGACCGCCGCGGTATCGGAGATCGGCTCGCCGCGACCGAGCTGGATATCCCGCGCGGACAGAAAGAGAGCCTGGCCACCGAGTTGGAACATGCCGACCTCGAAGCTGACCCGCGTGCGAGTCGAGGATTTCTCGAACAGCATTGCCAGGCTCTTGCCGGAAAGCGCGGTGGCGAACCGCCGCGGGTCGGCCTTGACTTCGGCCGCAAGGTCGAGCAGCGCGCTCACCGCGCTAGCGGACAGGTCGTGGATCGAGATCAGATCTTTGGACATCATCCAAGAAACTCCCCGCTCATCAAGCTGACATTGGCTCGCGCTCGAGCGGCATGGTCATACAACGCGGACCGCCGCGCGCTCGCGACAGCTCGTCGCCTTCCACCGTGACCACCGTGGGTCCCCGGCCCACCACCGCTTCACGGCCGGCTATTACATCCTCCTCGGAGACCACTCGCCAGCCGCGCTTGGCCAGCTCGTCGATCGTGCGCCGGTTGCGGCGATAGAGCAGGATCACGCCGGGCTCGATCGCGAACGCGTTGGCACCGTCGGTCCACTGCTCGCGCTCCTGAAAAAGAATGTCGCCGGCGCCTCCACAGGGAACCACATCGAGGCTCATGCCCAGTTGGTCGAGCGCCTCGAGCAGCGAGGGGCGAAGCATCAAAGAGAACTCCTCGGCTCTCAGATCCACGTAGAAGGCGCGGCCGGTGAGCTGGTGGCCGGGTTCGATGACCGGCGGATACGCCAGGCAGAGCCCATCGTCGATCAGCGTGAACACCGTGTCCAGGTGCATGTACGAGCGCCGCGCCGGCAGATCGACCATGATCAGGTGGCGGAAGCTGCCGGCATTCCGGCGCAGGTACTCGACCAACCTCTCGGCGCCACGCCGGTTGGTGCGCTGGCTGATGCCGACCAGAAGAATCTCGGAGCTGGCGACGAGCACATCGCCGCCCTCGATTGTCGGGGGCTCACCGCCGGAGAGAAAGCCGGCGCCGGTCTCGCCGTCCGCCATCGGGAAAAGACCCGAATGTCCGGAAAGCAAGCGATGATGGCTGAAAATGGATTTCGCGAGGAGGGCTTCCCGGCGCCGCGCAGCGGTGGCCATCGAGGAGATCATCACCCGGTCGCCGAGGACCGATTGCGGATCGCGCTGGAAGAAGTAGTTCGGGATCGGCGTCAGGTCGAAGAGCACGCTTTCGGCGCTGTGGTAACCGTCCTCGTGGCGAAGTCCCGCGATCAGCGCGGCCGCCAGTGCGGCAGGTTCGAGATCTTCGAGGACGCTGCGCCCCTGCCTGGGAAGCTCGCCGTTCCGCCCCAGGTCCTCGAACAGTTCTTCTCTTGCCATAGGCTCGGCTAGAACTTCGACGAGCAGGTCCTGCGCCTCCAGCGTCTCGACGCCGGCTCTTTGGAGGACGCTGCAGAAATCCTCGTGCTCGGCCCGCGCCTCCTTGGCGTAGAGGATGTCGTCGAAGAGCAGCTGCTCCATCATCCGAGGCACCATCCAGTCGATCTCGCGATCGGGACGATGCACGAGAACGCGGCGCAGCTTGCCGATTTCAGAATCAACGCGAATGGTCATGAGGTGTGATTGCCGCGCGTCGTTTTGCTCGAGACGAGGCGAGCCCCGGCATTCTATCGGGGACACCATTCCTTGGTGTCCCCTCCCAACTGGTTCTTCACGAGTTGCTGCCGCCCCTGCCGTACGGGACGCACCTTCCTTGGTGTCCCCTCCCAACTGGTTTTGCACGAGTTGCTACCCCCCCTGTCGTACGGGACGCACCTTCCTTCGTGTCCCCTCCCAACTGGTCTTGCGAGAGCAAACCCGGCGCTGAGAATCGGGATGCGACTCAGTCCGCCAGAACCCTCCGCCCGAAGCGGAGCCGTGACAGCCAATACGAATTGGTCAGAACCGCGATCTCGATAACGCCGCGCGAGGTCGAGGAATGGATCATGGTGAGCGGCTCGCCCGGGCTCGAGACCACGAGTCCGACGTGATAGGGCTTGGCGCGGTGGTCGCCGAAGAAGATCAGGTCGCCGCCCGACAGCTCATCCGGCGCGATCCAGCCCCCCGCCGAGGCCTGGTCCTGCGCCGTTCTTGGCAACCGGAGACCCACTTGCGAGAATAGGTATGAGGTCAGACCCGAGCAGTCGAAACCCGCGGGGTCTGAGCCCGCGTAAAGGTACGGGGTCGACAGCAGCGAACGGGCGATGGCGACCACGCGCGCGGAGTCCCGCGCCGTCTCGCCCGAAGAACCTCGACCTCGGGTTGGAGTGGTCGGGACCGAGCCGCAGGCCCAGACCGACCCCAGCACGAGAGACACGGCCAAAGTCGCCCACCGACCCATCGCCAGATCATATCGGGCGAGCTGCCGCTGCCACTGCTGCAGACACAGCCAAGTTGCTAAACTCGGTCCAACCATGCCTTCCGCGCCTTCCCCGCCTTCAGACACTCCCGGATCCCCTCAAAACGCCCTCCACGAGCGCTACGCCTCGCGTCGAATGGCCGAGGTGTTCACCCGGGAGCATCGCTACGGGCTCTGGCGAACGCTCTGGATCGCACTGGCCGAATCACAGCGCGACTTGGGATTGCCCATCTCCGAAGATCAGGTCGCCGCACTGCGCGCGGTTCGCGACGAGATCAACTTCGAGCGAGTCGCCGAAATCGAGCAACAGACCCGCCACGACGTCGTCGCCCACCTGCGCCACTTCGCCGAGCTTGCCGATTGCCGGGCTCCCGGCGCCGGCGGCGTGCTGCATCTTGGAGCGACCAGTGCGTTTCTGACCGACAACACAGACGTTCTGCTCATCCGCGAAGCGCTGGGAATCGTCGAACAACGGCTGATCGCGGCGATCGAGAATCTGGCCGAATTCGCCGAGTCGACGCGCGCCACTCCGACTCTCGCCTACACCCACCTTCAACCTGCTCAGCTGACCACCTTCGGCAAGCGGGCGTGCCTGTGGCTGCAGGACCTGGACTCCGATCGCGAATCAATCGGCAACCTACTGGCGACTCTCAAATGCCGCGGCGTCAAGGGCACCACCGGGACGCAGGCCAGCTACCTGTCGCTCTTTGACGGCGATCACGACAAAGTGCGCCGGCTCGATCGCTCGGTCGCCGAGAAGCTGGGTTTCGAGTCGAGCTGGCCCCTTACCGGTCAGACCTATCCCCGCAAGCAGGATTCCAGAGTGTTGGCCGGGCTTGCCGGCATCGCCGAGACGCTTCACAAATTTGGTACCGATGTTCGGTTGCTGCAGGGCTTGGGTGTGCTCTCCGAGCCCTTCGAGTCCGAGCAAGTCGGCTCTTCGGCGATGGCCTACAAGCGCAATCCAATTCGCTCGGAGAGAATGTGCGCGCTGGCAAGAAGGCTGCTCACCGATTCCTGGAACGGACCGCTCAATGCCGCCACGCAATGGCTCGAGCGCAGCCTCGACGACTCGGCCAATCGCCGTCTGGTGCTCCCCGACGCCTTCCTCACCGCCGACGCCATCCTGGTGCTGGCCGCTAACATCGGCGGTGGGCTACAGGTAAGACACCAAGCCGCCGCAACCCTGGTCCGGCGCGAGCTGCCTTTCATGGCCACCGAGAATCTGCTCATGCAGGCGGCTCGAGCGGGAGGGGATCGCCAGCTCCTTCACGAGCGGATTCGCGAGTACTCGATGAACGCCTACGCCGCCCTCGAGCGCGGCGAAGAGAACCCCCTCGTCGAGAGCCTCCTGGAGGATCCCGATTTCCCGCTCGAGCGCTCCGAAGTCGAAACTTTCCTCGCGCCTGAGCACTTCGTCGGACGCTCGGTCGAGCAGGTCGAGGAATTCCTCGCGGCTCTTCGGACCAAGCTACCCCAGGGTCGTCCGGCTTTCGAGCCCGAAGTCCTCCGCGTCTGATGCGCTCGAGCCCCGCTGTGCCTGTCGGCGCTCCTCTGATCGTTGGCCTAATCGTCGGCCTGCTCACTTCGGCCTGCGTCAGCTCCAGGCGCGCCAGCGAGGGGCGCCGCGGCTTCGAACAGTCCGGCATCGCCTCCTGGTACGGCCCCGGCTTCCACGGCAAGACCACCGCCAACGGCGAAACCTACGACATGGAAGCCATGACCGCGGCTCACAGACAGCTGCCCTTCGGTTCCATTGTCGAAGTCCATAACCGCGACAATGGTCGCAAAACACGAGTTCGCATCAACGACCGCGGCCCCTTCGTACGCGGCCGGATCATCGATCTTTCGAGGGCCGCGGCGCGCGACCTCGGCATGCTCGGTTCGGGCACGGCCCGGGTCCGGATCCGGGTTGCCGGCCCATCGGTTCGCGCCTCCAGCCGGTCGCAAGTCGGCGCACGTCACACCACAACCGCCCGCTACACCGTGCAGGCCGGCGCGTTCCGGAATCGAGAGCGCGCCGAAGCAAGACTGGCCACCGTGCGCGTTTACTACCCAAATGCCCGAATCGAGTCCTCGGGCGGCCTCCATCGGGTCATCTTGAGGAACCTCTCCGAGCAAGCCGCCAAGCAAGCCGCCGGCAAACTCGATCGGCACGGAATCGACGCGGTCCTCCGAAAACCCCATGCGCGATCCACGCGATCGACCCAAAATCTCTGATCTCCAAGCTGC
Organism: Acidobacteriota bacterium; assembly: GCA_022561975.1. Classification (GTDB taxonomy): domain Bacteria; phylum Acidobacteriota; class Thermoanaerobaculia; order Multivoradales; family JAHEKO01; genus CALZIK01. The sequence continues at coordinate 31,015 of JADFQD010000004.1, read as the reverse complement.
CGGCCGGCGTCTCCGTCGCGGCCAAAGGTTGGGCAAGTACAAGATTCTGCGCCACCTCGGGGAAGGCGGATTCGCCTCCGTCTTCGCGGCCCAGGACACCATCGAGGGCGTCAAGGTAGCGCTCAAAATACCCCACCCGTCGCTGGTCACCCCTGAAGTGCTCGATGACTTCTATCGCGAGGCCCGCCTGGCCGCACGCCTGGCCCATCCCCACATCCTGTCGCTCAAGAACGCGGACTTCATCGAAGGTCGCTTCGTGGCGGTAACCGCCCTCGGAGAAGAGACCCTGGGTGAGCGCCTGACGCGGCGAATTGCTACCGCCAAGGCACTCAATTTCGCCGAGCAGGCGCTGTCGGCGGTCGCTTTTGCGCACCAGGAAGGGGTCATCCACTGTGACATCAAACCCGAGAACTTCATTCTCTTTGGCGGTGACCTCTTGCGGCTTACCGACTTCGGCATCGCCAAAGTAGCCATGCGGACAGTCCAAGCATCCGGGTCCGGAACCCTCGGCTATTTCGCCCCCGAACAGGCGATGGGGAAACCTTCACCGAGATCGGACGTCTTCGCCCTCGGACTCTTGATCTACCGCATGCTCTCGGGCCAGCTCCCCGAGTGGCCTTTTGCCTGGCCGCCGGCCGGCTATCGGAGACTTCGCCGCAAGGTCGGCGATCCCATGACCGAAGTATTGGCCAAGGCCATTTCCCTCGAGCCTCGACGGCGTTTTGCCGACGCCGGAAAGATGCTGGCCGCCTTTCGCCGCGCCCGGCGACGATCGCTCGATCGCGCCGCCGCAAACGGTTCGCAGCTCCGAGCCACCAACGCCGACCCGGTCTGGCCGGAGGTCCAGCGGCGTGAATTCATCAGACATTACGGCCGCGCACTGGAAACCCGCCATGCTTGCCCGCGGTGCCACGGGCCGGTGTCTGAGGCCATGACAACGTGTCCTTGGTGTCGCGCCGGCCGGGCAAAACACCGAGGCAGGACCACCTTCCCAGCCATGTGCCCGCGCTGTCACCGGGGGATGAAGCTCGACTGGCGCTACTGCCCCTGGTGTTACGGGCCGGGCTTCGAGATTCATGGCAACCGTAGCTATCCGGATCGACGATACACCGCGCGTTGCGACAACCGGTCCTGTTCCCGAAAAGACCTGATGCCCTTCATGCGCTACTGCCCGTGGTGCCGGCGCAAGGTGCGCCGGAGCTGGGAAATCCCAGGAGAGAAAAGCGCCTGTCGAAAGTGTCGATGGGGGGTGCTGCCCGGATTCTGGCAATGCTGCCCGTGGTGCGCCAGCTCGATCCGAAGATCATGAACTCAACGGGCTGCTAGGCTAGGTCACGATCCAGGGAATCGAGTCGATCCATTTGAGGAAGTAGCTGATTGGGCCGATGTCAGTCCACAAGAAACCCAACGTGAACACCGCCGGCAAGAATCGTCGTCGTTGCTCTGATTTCATCGAATCGGATACTTCCGTAGTGGGTAGCTGCGCATTCGTTCCCGCTGTCAGCGTTTCTCGAGTTCTGGGGGCTGGGTTCACTCGCATTCTCTTCACTCCTGGGGAATCCAGCTCTCGGTGAAGAGGGCCTCGGTGGTGAGGTCGCTCCAGAGGAAGCCATCGCTCCACAGGAAACCGTCACTCCACAGGAAACCATCGCTCCAGAGGAACCCGTCGCTCCAAAGAAAGCCGTCGCTCCACAGGAAACCGTCACTCCACAGAAAGCCGTCGCTCCACAGGAAACCATCGCTCCACAGGAAGCCGTCACTCCACAGGAAGCCATCACCCAGGAGATTGCCGTTGCCGTCGGTTACGTAGTAGACGTATCTACCGTCCTCTTCTTGGTAGGCATTGGCCGGGCCTTTGAAGCGCAGGGTGCCTGCGAGGTCGGCGTCGATGTCGAGACCCCTGTTGGCGGTTCCCGTGGCCAGGGAGTGCGCCGCATCGTAGGCATTCACCAGCCCAGCTCCCTGCTGAAAGACACCATAGGCAAGGCCGCCGGTCGAGGGATCCACCGCTACGCGGGCCGTATCCATCAACCGGTACTTGACCTCATCGGGCGTCAGCTGGGGCGACTGCTGGAGCATCAGGGCCACGATACCGGTGACGAACGCCGTGGCCTGCGAGGTGCCGGAGAGATTCATGTAGTAGCCGCCGTCGTGGAACTCGGGGTGATCTAGGGCGATCCGGGCGGTGTCTTTCATGACCGCCTTGACGTGGCCGCCGGGGGCCACCATCTCCGGCTTGACGAATCCCTCGACCGTCGGACCGGCCGAGGAGAACGTCGCCAGGAAATCGTCGGCGGCATCCGCCGGGGTGTAGTTGTCGGTCATGGCGCCGACGGTGACAATGTAGGGAACGTTCCCCGGCACACCGATGGTCATCGCGCTCGGGCCGCGGTTGCCGGCCGAGGCCACCACTACGATACCCGAGCGCCAGGCCTCCATCACCGCCTGGTTCAATGGATCGTCCCAGTAGTAGGACTGGGGCTCGGCGGAGAAGGAGCAGTTGAGGACTCGGATGCCGTAGGTGTCCTTGTTGGTCACCACCCAGTCGATACCGCGGATAACGTCGGCGTAGGTCGAGCTCCCGGTCGCGCCGAAGGCTTGAACGACCACGAGATCGGCGTCGGGAGCCATGCCGTTGAAGGTGCCGGTCTCGGTCTGCCGGCTGGAAACCGCGACACTGGTCACGTGCGAGCCGTGGCCGAACTCGTCTTCAGGCATAGACTTGCCTTCGAGCAGGTAGTCGGTGACCGGATCGTAGTGGGCGAGCACCCGGTTGGATCCGGAGATGTTCAGTTTTAGTCCGCCAGAGCCGGAGCCGAACGCGCCTGAATCCAGAACCGCTATGGTTACCCCGGTGCCGTAGATTCCAGCGATGTGCAGCTGATCGGCGCCGAGATGAGTCGGGTAGTAGGTCTCGACTACCTGGCCGTTACCACCCTTGGTGGGCTTCCCGTCCAGGGTTGCGGTGTGGTTGGCGTGGATTCGGATCCCACCCTTCATCGCTTCGAGCTCGGCGCGCTGTTTCGCCGTGACGTTGGCCGCGACCGCTTTGATGATCCCGAGCTTATGGGTGACCCTACCTCCTACTTCGCGCACGAGCACCTCCGCGTGCCCGACGCTCGCGGCCTTGACGATGACGCTCTCCACATTCTCGACCGGCTCGTTTTGAGAACGTTCGCGAGCCAGCGTAGGTGCCGGCAGCAGGAGAATCAGGGCCAGGCCAAGAACAGCGAAGACGGCCCCGAAGGCTGTCTTCTTTTTCGAGTAGGCTGGTTTGCTCATGCCGTGCTTTCGGTAATAAGAATCGGCGGATCAGTCCGACGGACGCAGCCCATAACCGCAACAGTGATGCCATTGCTTTCGAGCTATGACCAGTCACTGGGCCTGAATCGATCGACGCCCCGAGAGTTCGATAACCGAACGACACAAACATATTGTTTTCAGTTACTTGAAGAGAAGATCCATGGCAGGTGAGACGCCTCGCAGCAGCCGTTCTTAACAAGATCCATAAGGAAAATCACCGTAGGATTTCGCGAACCGCAGCCAAGCGGGAGAGACGGAGCGAAGGCCGGCGCCTTTTTGGACAAATTTCGGCTGCTTTCTTCACGAAACCGCCGATTTTTTTCCAAAAGCTGTGCCCAACGGCTCGTCGCCAGCCTGCGCCAACCGTGACCCACTAACGCTCGAGGTCCGCCAGGAAGGCCTTGATCTCCCTACCGATTGCCACACGATCGTGATGACGCGCGACCCCTTCATCGACCAAGCGCCCGACCAGGTCGACAAGCGATACTCCCGCTTCCTCCCACAGTTTGGGATACATCGAAATCGAGGTGAAACCCGGCAGGGTGTTGATCTCGTTGACCCAAGCCGTGTCGCCGTCGAGGAAGAAATCGACGCGCGCCATGCCGGTGCCGCCAATGGCGTCGAAGGAGCGCACGGCCAGGCTCCGGATCAGCGCCTCCCCCTCCGGATCCAACTGCGCAGGAACCAACAACTCGGCGTCGTCCTCGAGGTACTTGTCGGCGTAGTCGTAGAACTCCCGGCCGGGGCGAATCTCTCCGACCGCGGAAGCCTCCAGGTTCGGATACCCGATCACCGAGCACTCGAGTTCACGGCCGGTCATGGCACGCTCCACGATGGCCGCGTCATCGAGCCCAAGCGCCAACGCGAGCGAGGTCTCGACACACGAATCATCCTCGACCTTGCTCACCCCGACGCTCGAGCCGCCAACCGCGGGTTTGATGAATTGCGGAAAGCCGAAACGACACACCCGCTCCAGGGTTTCGCTGCGGTCATGGATGAGATCCAGTCGCGTGACCACCTCGTACGCGACCACCGGAATACCCGCGGCTTCGAGCAGCCGCTTGGTCAAGAGCTTGTCCATGGCCACGGCGCTCGCCGTGACACCGGCACCGACGTAGGCAAGATCCGCCATCTCGCACAGCCCCTGTAGCGATCCGTCTTCACCCCAGGTGCCGTGCACAAGCGGAAAAACGACCTCGATGTCGGCGGCAGCGTCGAGAAGCACGCGCAATGTGGGCGCGATCGCCTCACCCTGCGCCTCGAGAGAGTCGGCTTCACCGCGCAACGCGCGTGCGGCTGCACTTGGAGGCAGCCAGCAACCGTCCTGGGCGATGCCGATCGGAAGGACCTCATGCCCGGCCTCTTCCAAAGCAGCCGCGACCGTCCGCGCCGATCGAATCGAAACCTGATGTTCGACGCTCCGACCGCCGAAGATCAGACCGACCTTCATTCCAGATCCACCAGCTGGGCCTTGCTCACCTCGGGCAGGGCACGCAGCCTATCGAGCACCGCCTCCGCCGGGCGTTGATCCAAACGCAGAACCGCCACAGCGTCGACTTCGCCCTCACGGTTCGCGCTGCCGCGAGCCAGGTGGATATCGGCGATATTCACTCCGGCCTCGCCAAGAAGCGAACCCAGCTTACCGACAACACCGGGGACATCGCGGTTGCTGAGTACCAGCAGCCTGCCCTCGGGCCGAAACTCGAGCCGGTAGTCGTCGTAGCGCACAACTCGCAGGTCGGACTCTCCGAAGACGGTGCCCGCCAGCTCGACGGTTCCTCGCGCTCCGGTCACGGTGACTCCGATCAGAGACGAGTACTCGGCGGCTTGCCGATGAGTCGCCCGCACCACCTCGACCCCGCGGTCCTCCGCCAGCTTCTCGGCATTGACGAAGTTGACCGCCTCGCCCAGGAACGGGCGCAGTACGCCGCGGACCGCCGCAATCGAGACCGCACCATGGAGCTCTTCGTCGACGCCCCAAAGGTCTACCTGCAGTTTCTTCAAACTCCCACCCAGGAGCGAACTCGCCAGGCGCCCAAGTTGCTCGCTCAACCGCAGGTAGGGTTCGCCGCCCGGCCCGGCAGCTCGAAAAGGAAGGTTGACCGCGGTAACGGCCAGAGAGCCGTCGAGAGCCGCCAGCACCATGCGCGCCGTCTGCGTCGCGACCCGCTCTTGCGCCTCGCGAGTCTGGGCCCCGATGTGGGGAGTGCTCACAACGCGGGGGTGGTCAATCAGTCTCCGGTCCACGGGTGGCTCGACCTCGAAAACGTCCAGCGCCGCCCCCGCCAGGTGCTCGGACTCGAGCGCTTCGAGCAACGCCCTGTCGTCGACGATTCCGCCACGAGCGCAGTTGACCAGCATGGAGCCTGGCTTCATCCGAGCAATGCGCTCCGCCGAAATCAGATGGCGGGTCTCGTCGGTGAGCGGCAGATGCAGCGTGACCACGTCGGCAACCGCCAGCACGGCTTCCAAGGGTGCCATCTCGATCTCCAGGCGCTTGGCTACCAGCGGATCCAAATAGGGATCGTAGGCCACAACCTTCATGCCAAAGGCACGAGCCCGGTGGGCGACGGCCTGACCGATCCGGCCAAGGCCGACGACGCCCAGAGTCTTGCCGTCCAGCTCGAGCCCGATAAATCTCTTGCGGTCCCACTCGCCCGCACGCAGCGAGCGCTCCGCGGCCGGCACGTTGCGAGCGAGGGCCAGCAACAGCGCGAAGGTGTGTTCGGTTGCCGAGATCAGATTCGCCGTCGGCGCGTTGACCACCAGGATGCCCAAATCCGTGGCTGCGGGGATGTCGACGTTGTCTACGCCGATTCCGGCTCGGCCCACGACTTTCAGGTTCCGACCGCGGCGAAGCAGATCGGCGGTCACCTGGGTGCGGCTGCGGACCACAATGGCGTCGAAGTCCGCGACGATCTCAGGCAACTGCTCGCGCTCGCTATCGCCATCACCGAGTTGACGAAGCTCGACACCGGCGTCACGAAAAATCTCGAGACCGGATTCGTCGAGAGGATCGCAAAGAAGAATTCTGTGCATTGAGTAGTTTATCTTTTCCGCTGCTCGCTTGGGCTATCTTGCCCGTTTCCATTCTTGGCTATCTTGCCCTCCGCAGGAGGGGTTTGCGCAACGCTTTTGCCAGCGCCTCGGACGAGAAGTCTTTCTCGGTTCCGTCCTCGAAGCGCACCCTGTAGCCCTCCGGGGCAACCAGGAGTTCGGGCGCGTCGAGACCTCCTCGAATCACCACCAGCCGGCAACCCGCGAAATACTCCCGGAGCAGATCCTTCAACACAGTCGCTCCATGCACGGGCTTGACCGTGAGCACCCGATCCGCGGTCACGCCAACGGATCGAAACGCTCCCTGCGCGGCCGCCTGCTCCAACTCGGCAGGAGCGCCGGCCGTGCTCTCCATATCCAACCATCCGACCCGCAGGCCTAGAGCCGCCAGCGCCGCAAAAAGGGGCCGAAAATCCGCAGCGGCGCAAGTGGTCCTGAGAACGTGAATATGCTTCATCCGGTTTATTCTCTCCCCTCGGCCTCTATTCCCGGCCCCTACTTTCGGCTTCGGCTCCGGGGTACAGCAAGAATGGTCGACGCGCCTCGCGAAAGTCGGCTTCGTCGTCGGACCAGCCGGCGATCCACTCCTCGATGTCGTCATCCCCCTCGAGCGCCTCGCGCAGCTTGGAGTCACCGGTCAGCAGGTCGATGGCGGGCCGATCGCTCTCGAACTCGTACGGCCGTCGGCGCCAGGAAAAAACGCCTGCCGCCGTCCGGTGGAGCACACGAAGAATCTCGACGCCACAGCGATAGGGCTGCAGCCGCGAGAAGTCCTCGACAAACCAGCGCACGCCGGCACAGGCTCGGCCCGAATGTTTCTGATACTGCGGCTTGAAGAGCGCCGGCGAAAAACGGGCTCCCGCGAGATTGCGGGCGTTGAGCTCGTCGGCCAGAGCCACGGCGTCGAGACCCGGAGCCCCGATGAGCTCGAACGGACTCGTCGTGCCGCGGCCTTCGGAAAACTCGGTCGCTTCGAGCAGACAACTACCCGGATAGACCCGAGCTGTTTGCGGCGTGGGGATGTTCGGCGAGGGCGCTACCCAGGTCCTGCCGGTGGCCTCCCAGTCGTCCGAGCGGCTCCACCCTTCGAGCGACCAAACCCGCAGGGCTTCGTCCCCAGTTGCTCTCTCCAGAGCCATCAAGACCAACTCGGCCATGGTCAGGCCATGGCGCACCGGCATTTCGAAAGCGCCAACAAAGGACTCGAAACCGGGCTGCCGGCGGTTCCCCTCGATCACCGCTCCACCCAGCGGATTCGGGCGGTCCAGCAGCCAAACTTCACAACCCGCCGCCAGTGCGGCTTCCGCCGTCCAGACTCCGGTCGCGGCATAGGTGTAGTAACGACTCCCGACGTCCTGAAGATCGATGATCACCAGATCCAGCCCCTCGAAGGCTCGCTTCTCGGGTTTGAGCGAGTCCTTCGAGTCACCGTAAAGCGAAACGATCGGCACGCCGGTCAAAGGATCGACAGTGTTCACCGAGGCGACCATGTCCTGCTCAATGCTGTAGAAACCGTGCTCCGGTCCGAACAGCCGCCTCGGAGCCTCGGCGCCGGTCTTGGCCAACGCCAGGTGAATCGGCAGCAGTTCGTGAGACACCGCCGCGCTGTGGCTGAGCAGTCCGTAGCGCCGGCCGCGGAGCTGTTCAGTCCGTTCGAGCAGCCGATCGAGGCCGGTCCGCAGTTCCGAATCCGGCACTCTCAGTTGCTCGAGCGGTCACCCGACCGCCGAAAATCCCCGGAAACCCCGCCCGACTTCGAATCCAGCCGAAGATCCGTCACCGTCGCCGCCCTGTCCACCGCCTTGACCATGTCGTAGAGCGTGAGCGCGGCCAGGGCACAGGCGGTGAGCGCCTCCATTTCGGCGCCGGTGCGAGCCGTGACCACGACTCGGCTGCGAATGGTCACTTCACCGTCTCCCGGCTCGAACTCCACCTGAACGTCCTCCGGCGTCAGCGGATGCGCCAGCGGAATCAACTCACCGGTACGTTTGGCCGCCTGGATCCCGGCAATTCGTGCCACCGCCAGCGCGTCACCCTTGGGCAGGTCGCTCAGGCGCTCGAGGGTCGAAGGTTGAAGCAAGACCCTGCACGAGGCCTCGGCGATGCGGCGGGTCACCGGCTTTTCGGAAACATCGACCATGGTGGCGCGCCCTGCCGAATCCAAATGGCTGAAGCTGTGGTCGCGACTCATCGATCTCCGATCTCCGATCTCCCGCCGCTATCGTACTGCCATTGTCAGGGAGTTGCTCCTGCTAGCATTCGGCCGACTTGAAGCGCCAATCGATTGCCGTTGTGATTCCCACGCTCAACGAGGCGTCAGCCTTGGCGAGCAACCTCCCCGAGATCGTCGCGGCCTCCGAAGAGGTTCTGGTCAGCGACGGCGGAAGCGAGGATCTCACTCGACAGATTGCCGCGAACTGCGGCGCACGAGTCGTCAGCGGACCCCCCGGGCGGGGGCCGCAACTCAATCGCGGCGCCCGGGCCGCGCGCGGCGACGGTCTGCTTTTCCTCCACGCCGACACGGTGCTTCCGGAGGGCGCCGTTCGATCGGTCGCCAACGCTCTCGCCAACGGCTCCGTCGGCGGTGGCTTTCAGATTCGCTTCGCCTCTTCGCGACCGATCTACCGGCTCGGGTCGAGCATAGTCAACCTGCGCACCCACTGGTTCCAATCCCCGCTGGGAGATCAAGCCCAGTTCGTCAGCCGAACGGCGTTCGAGGAACTCGGCGGTTTTCCCGACTGGCCGATTCTCGAAGACCTCGAGTTCATGCGCCGCTTGAAGCGCCTGGGCAAGGTAACCATTCTGGAGCCCCCGGTGGTCACCTCGACAAGGCGCTTCGAGGATCGTGGCATCACCCGGACGATCGCGTTCAACTGGTTAATCTTCGCGCTCTACTTCGCCGGTGTCTCGCCGGAGCGGCTCGCGCGCTTCTATCACGACGTCCGATAGCAGGCGCGACGTCCGATGGAAATCGCGACATACGAGAGGTCGTCTTGGCCGCGGGTCTTCGGTCGACGGCGCCTTTCGAAAGCAAACCGTGCCGAGCTTCGGCGCCGCTTTGCTCGGCGCTACGAATCTCCGACCCGCGGCCAAGACGACCTTATTTCTGCCCCCTGATAGCGCCTACCGTCGGCGCCTGACCACGTGTACCGTAAAGCCGTCATGCTTGGCGGACGGCAGGACCCGCCAGTGGCCCGGCCCCGCGACGAACGATGCGTGCTCGGGAGTCAGTTCGAGGGTTTCGAGCTCGAAATCGGGCCTGCGATCCAGAAACTCGGCAACAACATCCTCGTTCTCTTCGCGCTCGAGCGAACAGGTGATCGCGCACAGGCGTCCGCCGACCGCCACGAGGTCCGCCGACGGGATCAGCATCTCGAGGCTACGACCCGCCAAACGAGAGAGTTCACCTTCAGAAATCCGCCACTTGAGTTCGGGATGCCGGGCAAAGGTGCCCGTGCCGGTGCAGGGCAGGTCGACGATCACCCGGTCGAATCCACCTCCAAAACCCGGCTGCTCCCCGGAAGAGACCACTACGCCGAAGCCGCACCGCAGCCGCTCTCGGTTGGACCGCAAGCGTAGGACTCTCGCCAACGATACGTCGGCGGCTACCAGACTCACGCCCGGTTCGGCCGCCAGAAGCGAAAAAGACTTACCGCCCGGCGCCGCAGCGACATCGAGGATCCGGTCTCCAGCTGCCGGCATCGGGATCAACGCGGCCGCCTGGCTGGCCTGGTCCTGAATGTAGAACTTGCCCACTCGAAACGCCCCTGTCTTGCGGGGGTCACCCGCGAGGACGTAGAGGCCCCGGGCCGAGATCTCCGCCGGCTGCGTCTCGACGCCTTCTATTGCAAGTTCGGCCGCCAGTTCGTCGCGATCGAGGAGGCAGGTCAACTGAAACCCAGCACGCCGATTCCCGGCGGCGAGAGCCGAGGCCGCCCGCTCCTTCCCGAAGCGCTCCACCCAACGGCGCACCAGAAACGTCGGGTAACTCGTCTCCGTGGCCAGGTCCTCGATCGGGTCTCCCGTATCGATCGGCCATTCGATCGACCGTTTCGTCGGATCCCGACGCTGCGCCACCTTACGCAGGATGGCGTTGGCAAAGCCCGCGGCGCCCCGGTGGCTTCTGCGCTTGATGTCCTCCACCGCCGCATGCACCACCGCGTGCGACGGAAGGCGATCCAGATACAGCAGCTGGTAGACCGCGACCCGGAGCGTCGGTACAAGGTCGGCATCGATCTTCGAAAGCGGCCTGGCCGCGGCGGTTTCGAGTACGAAGTCGACAAACCGCAGCCAACGAAGCGTCCCCAATACCAGTTCGTGCAGCAGCCCCTGGTCGCGCGATGAGAGACCGACTCGCGCCGTCTCGAGAAGCGCACCGACCGGTGACTTGGCTTCGAGCGCGGTCGCCAACACTCGCGCGGCGACTGTGCGGACTCCGTCCCGGCTCGCGGTATTCGCGGTGCTCGCGGCGCTCACGGCGCCCCGAAGCGGTCCCCGACCTCGACCCGCTCCCCATTGGCGAAATCGGAGCCCGACAACGCCTTCCGACCGGGTCGCTGTAGAGAGGTCAAGTCGAGAATCCGGCCATCGCCACAGGCGACGTGAAGGCCAGACGATCGGGCGACAACTGTTCCGGGCTCCGCATCCGATGCCTCCTCCCCACCCTCCTCATCTTGCTTACCGGGCGCACAGCCCAGAATCTTGATCGGTGCCCCGCGAAACGAAGTGGTCATTCCGGGCCAGGGCGTATAGGCGCGATACCGATCGTAGAGCACACGAGCAGACAGACGCCAATCGACATGACCGTCGCTCTTCTCGAGACGAGGTGCCCAGGTCACCTCGCGCTCATCCTGCGGCTGCGCCACGAGCGCCTCGGATGCGAGCCCGTGCAGCGTCTCCAGCAACAGCTCCGCACCTGCCGTAGCCAGCGCAGCGGCTACGTCCGCCGACATGTCGTGGTCCCCGATTCCGACTTCGCGTTCGAGCAGAATGGGGCCGGAGTCGAGCCCGGCTTCCATACGCATGGTAGTGACCCCGGTCACCGAATCTCCCGACGCGATCGCCGCCTGAATCGGCGCCGCCCCTCGGTACCGAGGCAACAGCGAAGCGTGAACGTTGACACACCCTTCGACCGGAATCTCGAGCAGCCTCTCGGGAAAGATCTGGCCAAAGGCAACGACCACCGCGATCCACGGCTCCAACGCTTCGAGTCTCTCGAGAAAGGCCTCCGAACGCACGCTCGACACCTGTTCGCAGTACAAATTCAGCGCTCCGGCTCGTTCCGCGACCGGCGGCATCCTGATCTCACGTCCTCGTCCGGCTGGCCGTGACGGCTGAGAGACCACGAGGTCGGGACAAAACTCTGAACCGGCCAATTTCTCCAAGCAAGGCACCGCAAACTGCGGCGTACCAAAAAAGACGACCGGACCGGGGGCACTCATGGCCGAATCGTATCCCGAACCCCGACCGCGGATTCTTCGGCTCGTTGGCTGAGAGACGGTCGCCGCCCTCAGGCTTCCCACTCGCGCCTGGCGCCGTCGATCTCCTCGAAGTAATCGACCGGCACCAGCACCTCGCGCGGCTTCGAGCCCTGCGGCGGGCCCAGCAGGCCGTCCTGCTCCATGATGTCGATCAGCCGAGCGGCGCGTGAGAATCCCACCCGCATTCGGCGCTGAAGAAAACTCGCCGAAGCCTGACGCTCGGCGACCACCAGCCGCGCCGCCTCGTCGAAAAGCTCATCGTCTCCCGACCCGCCGCCCCTCCTCTTGGTCTCTTCCGCTGGCGCTTCGAGCACCGCCGGATCGAGCTGCGGCGGCCCCTGCTTCTTGAGCCAGCGCACCAGCGCCGCGGTTTCCTGCTCCGATACGTAGGCGCCGTGGAGACGCATGACCCGCGAGGTCCCCGGCAGCATCAGCAACATGTCGCCCTTGCCCAACAGCTTCTCGGCTCCGATCTGATCGAGAATGGTCCGCGAATCGTGCCCGGTTGCCGTGGCGAATGCCATGCGGCAAGGGAAGTTGGCCTTGATCGTTCCGGTCAGAACATCCACGGACGGACGCTGCGTCGAGACAATCAGATGGATGCCCACCGCGCGGGCCATCTGCGCGAGCCGGGCGATCGAGGCTTCGACCTCGGCCGAACACACCATCATCAGATCCGCCAACTCGTCGATCACGACCACGTAGTACGGCAGCGGCTTGAGATCTTCCATGCTGCGCTCGATCTCGCCTTCCACTCGCTCCGAGAGCGCCAGACGCTCGCGAACTTTAGGATCCGCGATCGCTTGGTTGTAAAACGCGATCGATCGCACGTGCACTTCCGCCAGCATGCGGTAGCGGCGTTCCATCTCGGCGACCGCCCACCGAAGAGCGTTCGAGGCCTTCTTGGGCTCGACCACGACCTCGGTCTTGAGATGCGGAATATCCTTGTAGACGCCGAGCTCGATGCGCTTCGGATCTATGAAGATGAACTGCACCTCATCATGACGCGCCTTGTAGACGATCGAAGTGATCATGGTCTGAAGCCCCACGCTTTTACCCGACCCGGTAGCGCCGGCAACCAGCAAATGGGGCATCGTGGCGAGGTCGGCGTAGTAGGGCTCGCCGTGAATCGTCGTACCCAGAGCCATGGTCAGAACGGAAGGCGCGCGACGAAATGCATCCTGACTCAGAAAATGGCCGAGCCGGAGAATCGCCCGCTCTTTGTTCGGCACTTCGATGCCGAGCGTCGAGCGTCCAGGCAGCCGATCGATTCGAATCGCTTCGGCCTTCAAGGCCAGGGCCAGGTCGTCCTGGAGATTAACGATCTGGCTCACCTTCACACCGGGCGCCGGCTGAAACTCATAGGTAGTGATCACCGGCCCCGGAGTAATCGCTTCGACGCTGCCTTCGACTCCGAACTCGGCGCAGCGCGCGCGGATGAGCTCACCCAGCCGCACCAGTTCGTCGGGATCGACCTTCGCCTTGACCTCCTCCACCGAGAGCAGGTTGATCGGCGGCAAGGCCCCCAGCTCTTCGACCGGCTCCGGGAACGGGATATTCGATTGCGCGTTCGCCGCCGACTTCAAGGACTCGGGCGACGTCGGCGACAGCGACGCCGGAGCCGATCCCGATACCGGGCTCACCTTCCGAATCGAAAAGCCCTGGCGCCCCGTCTTCTCGGTGACTCGCATCGGCAAGTCCAATCGCGCGGCCGGCGCCGGCGCTGTGCCGCTCGCGGTCGTCTGGGCCATCTTCTCCATCTCGGCCAAGCGTTTGGCCTCGGCTCGCTTCAGGTGCTTGGTAACAACGCGCTCGCGAGATCTGTCCTTCTCGCGCCGTTGGCGGCGTCGCACCCAGCCGAAACGCAAGTCATCGAGCGTGGATTTTAACTTGTTCGCCCAGCTCGAGAGCAATTCTCCCAGAGTCGACTGAATCGCCAGTGCCGAGCCCGCCATCACCATCGCCAGCAGAACGAACGTCGTCCCGACGAACCCGAGAGCACGCTCGAGATTGTTGACGGTGATCACTCCCATGCCGCCGCCCGCCGCGATCTCGAGACCCCGCCAGCGAACGGTTCCGAGAGCGAGCTGCAGCAGACCGGGCACTGCGGCGATAAGCAACAAGCCGCCCAGGCCACGACCGAACACCATGGGGCGGTTCTGACGCTTGAGGCGCCGATAGGCGGCGGCCGCCAGAAGCAGGGGAATGAGAAACGTCGCCAGACCCAGAAAACCGAAGCCGAGCGCCGACAGCTCGGCCCCGACCAATCCGATCCAGTTTCGAATCGGGACTTCGGCCGAAACCTGATGAAGAATGCTCGGGTCGCTCGGCCGATGACTCACGAAGCTGGTCAGCAGCAGCACAGCCGCCAGCAGAGCCGCAATCCCCAGAAGCTCCGAGCCCTTGCCGGGTGGCAGCTTTCGGGCCGGCGTCTTAGGTTTTGTCAGGGCCAGGGTTTCCTCCCGAAACGTCCCGTTTCGGGCTCTCACTCTAGCAGAGTCGATGCTGAATTCCTCAACTATGGAGGGTGTTTACATCGAACTAGTCGCCCAGGTATCCCAACGCCAGGAGTCTCTCTTCGAGATCCGGGTCCAACTCCTGGTCGCCTTCGTCGAGATCCCGCGGATCGGCAAGCTGATCCAGCAGGGTCCGCAACCTCGCGTCCAGTTCGGCGACCTTCTCGGGATGGCGATCGGCCAGGTTGATTTGCTCGCCTGGATCCCGGACGAGATCGAAGAGCTCCCAGTTTTCCTGCAAGCCCTGTTTCCGGCCCTTGGCCTTGGGAAACGAGTAGATCAACTTGAAGCGCTCGGTACGCAGCGCCTTGCTCTCGCGATGCTCGACATTGAGCCTCTCGGCGAACGCGTCTATTGGTGCGAGTTCATCTCCTTGAAGAAGCGGCTTCAGCGACCTGCCGTTGATCCTGTGCTCCACGGGTATCCCCAAGAGATCGAGGATTGTCGGAAAAAGGTCGACCAGACGGACCTGCCGATCGAAGACCCTACCGCTCAAGTCTTTGATGCTCGCCAGAGATTTCTTGAGGCTATCCGGTAGGTGAATGATCAACGGCACCAAGAGCTGATGATCGTAAAGATTCATGCCGTGACGCCAGGAACCATGCTCCCAGAACTGCTCGCCATGGTCGCTGGTCACGATGACGATCGAGCGTTCGAGCGCGCCGGACTTGTCGAGAAGACCGAAAACAGCTCCGAGCTGTGCATCGGTATAGGCGATGCCGCCGTCATAGAGACTCCCGATGTAGTCCTTCTCCTCCCGCGTAGGAGGTGGACGCAGACCCCACCACTTGCGCTTGCCGAAACGGCCCTGAATCCGTCCGCCCTCTCGGCCTTCGGTGAACTCGGTGTGGATGTAGGGGTCGTGAATTTCATAGGTGTGCAGAAAGAGAAAACGCCTCCGCCCGCTCGAGCGCCCGAGCCATTCCTCGAGCCAGGTCAGGTTGCGAATCCAATCGAACACGCGGTAGCCCTCGAAACCCTGTGAGAAACCCATCCGGAAGTCCATCTGTCCCCCGCCGGTGAGAGCTTCCGTGCGGAAGCCTGCCTCGAGAAGCACCTGCGCCAGCTTGGGAGAACCCTTGAGCGAGCGCGCCGTAGGATAGAGGCCGCTGAAGAGCGCGCGATGGGACGGATAGGTCCACGGCGCCTGGCTAATGGCACGCGCGAACCGGATGCCGCTCGACGCCAGCTTGTCCAGGTTGGGGCTGGTATTGAGGGGATAGCCATAACAGCCCAGCCGATCGGCTCGGAGCGTATCGAGGATGATCAGGATCACGTCGGGGCCGGCCTGCGAGCCCTCACGGCTTACGATCTCGGGCGCGGACCACGCGGCCCAGACCAGCGGGTCGGATTCGGCTCCGATCGTCACCAAGCTGAGTTCGACTTCCTGGCCCGACCAATTCGACAGGTCGAACTCGACATCTCTCCAACCGCCATCGACCCGGGTCGTAACCACGAGATCGTCCACCTCCTCCACCGCTTCCGCGCCAAGGCCCGCGATGCGCACGACAAAGCGTACTCGGACCCCCTCGGCCTCCGCCGAGGGCAAGTAGCCCAGACCCACACGCATTATCGCGTCCGCCGGCAGCCGCAGCCGGAACCTGTGGCTGGTGCCGGTTGGAGCCAACAGGGCTCTCCGGCTATCGCCGCCACTCTTCGGAAACATGGCGACGCGGGCCAGCTTCTTCTTGCGAAGCCCTCGGTAACCTCGCAGACTTCTGAGCTGTTCCGGCAGGAACCGTTGCCGTTTTGGCGGCCATTTCGACTGAGCCGATGTCGCCAGGTCGAGCAGCCGAACCACGGTCGCCTCCTCTTTGGGGGATTCGCAGCTGACGGCGAGGAAACACACGGCCAGTAGCGCTAGCGGTCGTTTCACTCGCCGTCATCCCATTTTCGGGCCGATCTTTCGGCCGACCTTCGGGCGCCTTCGATCCGAAGCAACGTCTCGAGCGGTATCTGTTCGGCGCGCGTGAGCTTGTCCACGCCTACGGCCGCGAGAACCTCCTCGGCTCTTTCTCTCCCCCACCTGGAAGCCAGAGCGTTACGTAACGTCTTGCGCCTTTGCGAGAAAGCCAGCTCGACAGTCTCGACGAAAGCCGGCATCTCGGCTTCTGGAATCGGCGGAGGCTTCAGCCGGAAACCGATAAAGGCGCCCTGCACTTTGGGCAGCGGTCGGAAGCTGCCACGCGCCACGGTGCCGAGGAGTTCGACATCGCTCCAAGCCGCGGCGAGCACGGAAAGCAACCCATAGGACTTGCTGCCGGGTCTCGCAACGAAGCGCTCGGCGACCTCTCGCTGAACCAGAAATCCCAAACGCGCAATCCGTCCATGCAATGGAAGCAATCTGCGGATCAGAGCGCTGGCAATTTCGTAGGGCAGATTCCCGGCGACCAGCGCGCCGGTCGGCACCCTCCTCCAACAGACCTGCATTGCGTCCGCGACCGCGAGAGCCAGGCCGCCTTCTTCCACGCAATCGCCCAGCGCGAACGCCCATTCCGGGTCGAGCTCGAGAGCCAGGACCTTGCCGCCCTCTTGCAACAGAAGTTTGGTCAAGATCCCGCCCCCCGGACCGACCTCGACCACCGGCCGTCCGTCGGGCCGAAGAAAGCGCAGCAGGGGCCGGCACAGTTCCGGTCGAGTCAGGTGGTGCTGACCGAAGCGCTTCTTGAGACGAGGATCGGACATCACTCCTCGAACCCTAGCAGCCCGTGGTAGAAGTCCTGCGGGTCGCGCGACCCACAGGACTTCTACCACGGGCTGCTAACTCGAGATCGGGAAGAAAATGTCAGAATAGCGCCACTTCGGCGCGCGCCCAGGCCGCTGGCGACCGCCGCCCACCCGACTCCCCGGCCTTTCTCGCCTCGTTTTCTGGCACTTCGCTTGCACTTTCAGTCACTCTCAAGGAGAAAAAGGCGATGCAACCTGATCTTTCCAGTCTGAGCGAACAAGTCGAGAGGGAGACACTCACGCTCAGGGAGGTCGAGACAGAACTCCGCAAGGTCATTGTCGGGCAGGACTATCTGCTCGACCGCCTTCTGGTCGGACTTCTGGCCCGCGGGCACATTCTGATCGAGGGCGTGCCAGGTCTCGCCAAGACACTGGCCGTGAAGACTCTGGCCCAAACCCTCGACATCGAGTTTCGCCGGATCCAGTTCACGCCGGATCTGCTACCCGCCGATCTTCTTGGCACACTCATCTACGACCAGCGCCACGGCGAGTTTCTGCCGCGCAAAGGACCGCTTTTCACCAATCTCCTACTCGCCGACGAAATCAATCGCGCTCCCGCCAAGGTCCAGTCCGCCCTTCTCGAGAGCATGGAGGAGCGTCAGGTAACCCTGGGCGAGACCACCTACCCGCTCGAGGAGCCGTTCATGGTGCTCGCCACCCAGAACCCGATCGAGCAGGAAGGCACCTACCCCCTCGCCGAGGCACAAGTCGACCGATTCATGATGAAGCTGCGTCTCGACTATCCGAATCGCAACGAAGAGATGGACATCCTGAACCGCATGCTGGTGGAGACGCCCGGAGACATCAAACCCATCCTCGACGGCCCTCGACTGGCCGCGCTGAGAGCTACCTGCGACGCGATCTACCTCGACCACAAAATCAAGAACTACATTCTTGATCTCGTGCGCGCGACCCGTGATCCGGAAAGCGCCGGCCTGCCTGACCTGAAGAGCCTGATCTCTTTCGGTGCGTCGCCGCGTGCGACTCTTTTCCTGGCCCGCGCTGCCAAGGCGTTGGCCCTGTTACGGGGTCGCGGTTTCGTGATCCCGGAGGACGTCAAGGAGATCGCGGTCGACGTGCTGCGCCACCGCATCGTAGCCACCTACGAAGCCGAAGCCGAAGAGATCACCAGCGACGATCTGGCACAACGACTGCTGGATCGCATCGAGGTTCCATAGAAGAGCGAGTCGTAGAGAAAACCGTGCTCGGATTCGCGCGCAAGAAGAAGGCGGGCCGTTCTCAGACGGCTCCGGCGCCGTCGCGACCGGCGGTGCCAGCGGAGTTGATGCGCAAGGTGCGGCGCATCGAGATCTCGACCAAGAAACTCGTCGACGAGGGAATAGCGGGTGGCTATCACTCGGTATTCAAGGGCCGGGGCGTCGAGTTCTCCGAGGTCAGACCCTACCAGCCGGGCGACGACATCCGCTCGATCGATTGGAACGTCACGGCACGAATGGGTGCTCCGTTCGTCAAGCAATTCGTCGAGGAGCGAGACCTGACCGTCTTCATCATCGTCGATGTCTCAGGCAGCTTGAACTTCGGCTCGCGCTCGACGCTCAAGCGTGAGCTGGCAGCCGAGATCGGCGCGCTTCTGAGTTTCGCCGCGCTGCGCAATCGCGACCGGGTCGGCGCCGCCCTGGTGTCGGATCGACTCGAGTTATTTCTCCAGCCCCGCCGGCGGAAGAGCCACGTGCTGCGTATGGTGCGCGAGATCCTGGCCCGAACCGGCGGTGGTCTCACCGATCTCGATCGAGCGGTTACGCAGACACTGCGCAACCTCAAGCAACGTTCGGTGCTGTTTTTGATTTCCGACTTTCAAGAAACACCCTTCGCCAACGCGATCAAACGGGCCGGCAGTCGCCACGATCTGGTGGTGATCGAAATCACCGATCCGCGCGACCTGACACTGCCGCCGGTGGCAACCGTGCCCTTGCGCGACGCCGAAACCGGACGCATCGGATTGATCAATGGCCGCAAGCTCGAAGCCGAGTTCCTCCGCCGCCGCGGCGTCGAGCGCAAACAGCTGCACGAACTCACCCGGCAAGTCGGCGCGGACCTGATCCATATCTCCACGGACCGACCCTATCTGCCCGAGCTGGTGTCGTTCTTCGAGAAACGTCGCAAGCGGCTGTCGAGATGAGCCGAGTCTTGACCCTGTCTGCCGCCGGAGTGGCAATGATCCTCGGAGGGTTCGCGGCCAGCGCAGCCGGCGAGCTCCCGACGCTGACCCTCACCCTGTCTCCGCGAGAAATTAAAGTCGGCGATCTGGTCGAGGCCGTGCTCACGATCGAACTCGACGCCGGCGCCGGCGAGCCCCAATTCCCGACATTCCCGAACTGGCAGAGTCACTGGGGGAGCGCCGAGATACGAGATATCGGCAAGGTGACCCGAAGCGCCGGCGATGGAGATAGCGACGCCGTCTCGGGCCTTCGCGCCCGCTACTCACAAACCCTCCTGCTGACGTCGTTTCGTCCCGGTAGCGTCACCTTGCCTCCAGAGGCCGTAACCCTGGGCGGTGGCGAGACTGCGATCGAGTATCTCACCGAGCCGGCGACCTTCGAGGTCGGTTCGGTCCTGCCGGTTGGCGACCAACCGCTCGAGCCCAAGCCACCGGCGCCGCCAAGATCGCTGCCAGTCGGAAGCCGCTTCTGGTGGACGGCGGGTCTGCTGGCCGCTCTGGCAGTCGGTCTATCGGCACTCCTTCTGATGCGCCGCCGAGCCGATGCCGCCGACGCCGCCTATGCCGGAAAACCTATCGATCCATGGGATGCCTTGAAGTCGGCCCTCGACCAACTGGCGACGGCTAGGGACGCCGAGACGGTGTTTACCGGATTGAGCCTCGAATTGCGCAGATACCTGGGACGCTCGCTCGCCTTCCCGGCAGCGGAGAGTACGACCACCGAGTTACGGCGCCGGCTGCTGCGCTCGGGACTTCCGTCGAGTGTCTGTGGCGATGTCGTTCGGCTGCTGGTCGAAGCAGATGCCGTCAAGTTCGCCAAGAGAATACCCGCGCCGGGCCGGGTCCTGGAATGTCTCGAGCAAACGCGCGTCACCGCAACCGAGGTCCGCAACTTCCTTCGACCAGAAGAAGTTTCGAAGCCAGGCAAGGAAGGAGAGGAGGCGGCTTGACCGTCTTTCCGCATCTGGCCCACCCCGCCTGGCTGACCGGCTTGCTGCTGCTGCCGGCCCTGGCCCTGTGGCGACACCGCGGCTCCGGGATCGGAGCCCTCGCCGTGAGCCGGCTACCGGTACCGCCAACGGGCGCCTGGAGATTGCACCTACCGTTCTATCTGCGCCTGGTGGCACTGGGACTCGTCTTCATCGCACTCGCCCGGCCACAACTCGGCTATGCCTGGGAAGAGAGCCTTACCGAGGGCATCGACATCGAAATCGTACTCGACATCTCCGGCAGCATGGGCGCCGAAGACTTCCGACCCGAGAACCGCCTTGCGGTCGCCAAGTCGGTTATCAACGACTTCATTCAGGGCCGGCCGGCCGATCGAATGGGGCTGGTCGTCTTCTCCGGCACAGCATTGACTCGCGCGCCGCTGACCGGCGATCGCGAAATGCTCCGCTTCTTGATCGACTCGGTGGAACTCAACTCGCTGCCGGACGGCACCGCCATCGGGGTCGCGTTGGCCAACGCCGCCTCGCGCTTGAAGGACAGCGAAGCCGAGTCGCGGATCATCGTGCTGGTTACCGACGGGGTCAACAATGCCGGTGCGGTCGATCCGATGTCGGCGGCGGCCATCTGCAAAGGCCTTGGGCTTCGGGTCTACACGATCGGCGTCGGGACCGATGGCCGGGTACCGGTGCCGATGCCGTTTCGCAATCCAGTCACCGGACGCGAGGAGATTCGCCGAGCGCTCATGAACGTCGAAGTAGACGAGCAACTGCTTCGGAGAATCGCCGAAAAGACTTCGGGGCGATTCTTCAAAGCCACGAACCCCCAGGGCCTGCGCGACGTTTTCGCTGAAATCGATCGGCTCGAAACCACCCCACTGCAAATCAAGAAATACACCCGTTACGATGAAGTCTTCGAACCATGGGCTCAATCCGCCTTGGCGCTACTGTGCCTGCCACTCGTCATTCGGCTTACCAGGGGTACTCTCGAACCATGATCTTCGCCGCGCCCAAGGCACTGTGGCTGGCTCTGGCGGCGCCGATCACGCTTCTGCTGGCGGCGCTCTTCTGGCAGGACTATCTGCGCAATCTGAACGCCTGGGCGAAAGCCGGCGTATGGGAAAGCCTGGGCGTCGGTTTCCGTAGAAAGCACCTGTGGACTTCACTGCTGTGCCTGTCGATAGCGGTCCTCGGCATCGCTCTGGCCCTGGCGCGACCGCGCTGGGGTACCAGCGAACAGACCGTCGAACGCCAGGGAGTCGACGTTGTTTTCGTTCTCGACTCCTCACTGTCGATGGCGGCTCGAGACGTTGCCCCATCTCGGCTGGACATAGCCAAGACCCTGGTGCGGCGCCTGGCCGCCGCACTTCCAGGCCACCGGGTGGCTTTGGTACAGGCGGAAGGTGAAGGCCTGGTTCTGGCGCCGCTTACGGTAGACATCGCCATACTCGACCTGCTGCTCGACACAATCGGCCCGGGCAGCTTGCCTCGACCCGGCACTCATCTTGGCTCGGCGCTCGAGGAGGCACTCAAACTTTACCCTCCGGATGGCGAGAAGCATCGAGCGCTGATCCTGATTTCAGACGGTGAGGACCACGGCAGCGGCTGGGAGCAGTCACTTCGCTCACTCGCGGACGCAGGCGTCGTCGTGCACACCCTCGGGGTCGGCACCACTCGAGGGAGCCCGATCCCTCTGCTCGAGGAAAAGCAGCGTTTCAAGCGAGACCAGGACGGTCGCGTCGTGGTCTCCAAGGTCAACGAGGCAGTCCTCGAGCGGCTTGCCGCCGACACCGGTGGCATTTACCTGCCGGTCTCGAGCCCCGGCGTCGATCCGGCCGAGATCATTCGAGCGATTTCGGCAATGGAACGGCGCACCTTCGAGAACCAGACTCTCGACATTCGCGCCGAGCGCTTTCAATGGCCACTGGCGCTGGCCGCGCTCGCCCTCGTCTTGCACCTCATCGCGTCTCCTCTTCGATCCATCAGAGTCTCCGACAGAGCCCCCGGCCGCCCCTCCGACCTAGAGGACATCGAGTGATCCGTTCCCTGGCAGCCATCTTGACTCTGGCCGCGGGCTGGTCGTTCACCGACCTGAGCCTCGATCACCTGCGCTGGAACGCGCGGGAAAGGACGGCTGCCGGCATCGAGGCTTTGGAAACCCATCCAGGACGGGAAGGAATCGAGGCCTTCGAAACGGCGGCGCGTCTCGACCCCGAAGATCCGATCCTGCGCTTTAACGCCGGCTCCGCCCATCTGGTCGCGGGAACCGACGGCGCGCTCGAGCACCTCGAACGTGCGGCCGAATTTGCGCCCGATGAACTGCGCGCGCCGGCCAACTACAATTTGGCCAACGCCCGGCTCGGTGCGGACGACACCGCCGGAGCGATTGCGGCCTATGAACAGACCTTGCGGCTTTCGCCCGATCACCAGGCCGCGAAGTTCAACCTCGAGCTGGCGCTGAAGCAGCAACAGCAAGAGCAGGATAAGAAAGATCGGAAGGGGCAAGACGACAAGCCCGACGATCGGAAGCCGCAAAACCAACAGCCATCCGACAACCGGGACAACGACAAAGAGCAAGAGCAACAACAAGACTCGAACGAGCCAGAACAGAACGGCCAGGACGGTCAGGATCAGGAGCAGGACGAAAGCGAACGCAGCCGGCAGTTGCCGCAATTCGAGGAGCAGCCGGATATGACCGCCGAGCAGGCCGCGGCGATCCTCGAAGCGGTAGAGAATCTCGAGCGCGCGCAGCGTCGCAAACAAGCCGAGGAGCAGATGAAGAAGCGCGCACGCAAAGGCAAAGACTGGTGATCACCTGTGGGCGTCCGACCGGGCTTTCGCTGCCGACGCCGGCGGCGCTGGCGGCAATAGTGACCACGGCCGTGATCGGTTGGCTCGCCGCCGGGGCGGCCCCAGCGCAAGAAGCGGAGTCGGCCACCGCCAAGCTCGAGCCGGGCCTCATCGGCGTCGGGCAGATCGCGACGCTCACGCTCGAAGCCCAGGGCTCGGGTCTCAAAGACCTCCAGCTCGATCCTCAGTTTTCTCTAGAGAACTTCGAGATCGTGTCGGGGCCGATACAGTCTCAAAGATGGCAGTTCGTAAACGGGCGCACGTCGAGATCAGAGAGCCTGATCTGGCGGCTGCGAGCCAACGAAGCCGGTACAGCCCAGGTCAGCCAGATCACTTTGAAGGTCAACGACTCGGTATTCGAGCTGCCCGACCAGACTCTCCAGGTTCAGAAGGATCCGATCGAAAGCTTCGACAGGTATGGCCGGCGGCGGTTCCCCGACCCCTTCGAGGATCTCCCCTTCTCCCGCCGCCGGCGGGCACAGAGGTTGGAAACCGATCCCGATCTTTTCTTGCGGGCGGAGGCGACACCTCGAAAGCCTTTTGTCGGCCAACAGGTTCTCTACACGCTCTACCTCTTCACCCAAGCAGACGTCGGCGCGATCAATCCAGAGCAAGTGCCCGGCTTCGAGGGCTTCTGGGTCGAGGACATCCCGCAGCCAGCGAATCTCGAGCCTGAGATGGTGGAGATCCAGGGAAAGCGCTACGGACGCGTGGTTCTGCTGCGCAAGGCCATCTTCCCGAGGCGTCCGGGCCGGGTCGAGCTAGAGCCCGTGCGGACGCGCTTGGTCGCCAACATGCCCGACTACGGTTGGCTCGGATCGGTCATCTATCGCAGGCGCGAACTCTACCGCACGAGCAACGCGGTAACCATCGACGTCAAGCCGCTGCCCGAGACTCCCGCCGGCTTTCGAGGCGCCGTCGGCAAGCTCGAACTCTCCGCTCAGCTCGAGCCGCAGGAGCTTCGGGTAGGCGAAGCGGCGACTCTGACGGTTACGCTCGAGGGGCGAGGCAACATTCAGGGCGTCCTCGAGCCGGAGTTGCCGGTACTCGAGGGGGTCCGCGTCTACCCTCCGGAGCAATCGAGCCGGAGCCGAATTTCGGGCACGTGGGTCCACGGCGAGAAGAGCTGGAAATACGTGCTGGTTCCCGACCGCGCCGGCAGCTGGGAGATTCCCCCTCTCTCGATCGACTACTTCGATCCCTACGAGCCGGCGTTTCGCGCGGCCGAGGCGAAGCCGATCACCTTGACTGCGCTCGCCCCGCTCGACTCGATTCCGACTATCGGGCTTTCTGATGTCCCGAGGTCGGCGCCAGGCCCGATCCCAGACCTGGTCGCCGCCACCGAACCCCAGGAACCTTCGCCGGGGTGGCATCGCAAGCCGCTTTTTCTGGGCGGTACGGCTGTGCTGGTCGCGGCGATGTTGGTCTTCCCTGTGGCGCGGCTACTGCGCAGTCGAAGTCAGAGCCGTAGACGGCTGTGCGAGCGGCTGAGGCGTGCCAGCACCATGCAACACGGTCGCCGGGCCGCGGACGCTCTCGAGAGCGCCTGGCGTGACTTTCTCGAGGAGCGCTTCGAAATACCGGCGGAAAGCGCCGCAGAGCAATGGCCCCAGCGACTCCGGACCGCTGGCCTGAGGCCGGCGGGCCTCGCCGAACTGGGTGGACTGGTGGAGGATCTCGAATATTTGCGCTGTGCACCTGAGCTGTCAGCCTCGGAGTCCTTGATCGCCGAGCTGGTGGCGCGCTCGCTCAAGCTGGCTCGCACCCTGCGATAGGCGACGACAAGGCCGGCCATTGGGTCCGGTTTCCGCCTCTGTGGCCTAGACAACTGTTCGGGAACAGGGCTTCTGCTACATTACTTTATCCTAGGAACCGAACTCCATCGTGACTGAGTACCACTGTCTGGAGCCCCAGGATCTCGAGGTTTTTCTCGAGCGCCGGCGAGCCATTCCCTCGTTTGCTCTCGACATGAGCCTCGCCGAGAATCTGGCGGCCGTACTCCGCAAGGCCAACGAGTTCGTGCCCTCGCTGGCCGGCTCCCTCCTCCTCGACAACCCCCTGAAGAAAAACAAGGAGCGCGAAGAAAATTCTCTGACCTTCATCGCCACCTTCGGCGACAAAGCCCGGGAGTTGCTCCGGCAGACTATTCCGGCCAACAAGGGAATCGCGGGTCATGTGTACTTGACCGGAACATCCTACGTCACCCGGGATCTCTCCACCGACAAGCTGCACCACCTGATGTTCGACCAAGCGAACGACTATCCGGCCGAGTCGCTGGTGGCCATTCCGGTTCGAATCGAGCAAGAAGTATGCGGTGTGCTCGAACTCGTGAACCGATCGGAGACCGGTTATTACAGCGAGCGCGACGTTCATCTCCTCGAGATCTTTGCCGAGTACATTTCAATCTCGATCCAGAATGTTCTCGACGGTCGCCAGGCTCAGGAAATCGCCAAGCGCGACAATCTGACCGGTCTCTACAACGACCGCTACCTGCACATCGCGCTTTCGAAGTCGATTGCCAAGTGCCGTCGCGAAAACTTGGACCTGGCCCTACTGTTCATGGACCTCGACTTCTTCAAGCGGGTCAATGACTCGCATGGACACCTGGCAGGTAGCCAGGTACTGCGCGAAGTCGGAATACTGATCAAGACGGCGATGCAGTTCGAAAACGCGATCGCCGCCCGCTATGGCGGCGACGAATTCGTGGTCGCGCTTCCAGAGCGGGATCTGCTGGAGGCCATCAAGGTCGCGGAGGACTTGCGCCACCAGATAGTGACCACGACCTTCTGCGACAAGCCGGGCGAGATTCAGCCTGATCCGATTCATCTGACCGGGCTCACCTGCTCGGTCGGCGTGGCCACACTCCATCGGCACCTGCAGGATACCGAGTCGGTCGAACGCACCAAGTCGACCCTACTCCGGCTGGCCGACTCCGCCATGTACGTCGCCAAAGAAACCGGGCGCAACCGAACCGCGACCGCGGGCGAGCCCGTCCGCCGCCTCGAAGCTCGCCGAAAAACCCTAGACTCATCCCGGAACCCAGCCCGGGACTCCGCCCAAGGCTCAGCCCTGGATTCCGCCCGAGACTCAGCCCTGGATTCCGATTGACCCGGCCAAGACGCCGCTGCTAGCATTCCGCCTATTGGCTCCGAGATCCCGGACTCGACATATCCGGTACACCGTTTACAGCTCGAAACATAGCGTTCACAGCCAACCTATGGCGACGGAGAAACGATGACGCTCGTCGAACCAAGCCCCGGCTCAGCAAACGAAGTCTCATCTCCGGCAAGCGCAGTGCATGAGCGCCTCTCCCGTCACATCCTCGCAGATGGCCTCCCCTACGTCATGGACCTCGTGCGCAGCCACGGCCCGTATCTCGTCGATCAGTCGAGCGGCCGCGAGATTCTCGACTTCTTCATGTCCTTCGCCACCACGCCCCTTGGCTACAACCACCCGAGGCTGAGCGACCCCGATTTCGCCCAACGCATCCTGCCCTCGGCACTGAACAAGCCATCCAATTCGGATTTCTACACCGAATACATGGCGGACTTCGTCGAGGCCTTCTCCCGCACGGTACCGGCCTCGCTCTCGGAGCGCATGTTCTTTATCTCCGGAGGGGCCTTGGCGGTCGAGAACGCGCTCAAGACCGCTTTCGACTGGAAGGTCCGCAAGAATATGGCCGCTGGACGCAGCGCCAACGGACATCGCGTGATTCATCTTCGCGAGGCCTTCCACGGCCGTAGCGGCTACACCATGTCGATGACCAACACCGACCCTGTCAAGACCGATTACTACCCCCAGTTCGACTGGCCCAGGATCACCAACCCGAAGCTGCACTTCCCGCTGACCGATGCCCCGCTCCGAGGCATCGAGAACGTCGAGGCGGCCGAAAGAGAATCGATCACTCAAATCAAGCAGGCGCTCGTCGATCACCCAAACGACATCGCGGGACTCATCCTCGAGCCGATTCAAGGCGAAGGCGGCGACAACCACTTCAGGCGCGAGTATTTCCAAGCGCTTCGTGAACTTGCCGACGAGGCCGAGTTCCTGCTGATCTTCGACGAGGTCCAGACCGGGTTCGGAACCACCGGCCGCTGGTGGTGCTTCGAACACTTCGGGGTCGAGCCCGACGTCTTCGCATTTGGCAAGAAAAGCCAAGTCTGCGGCATTTGCGCCAACGCCCGCATCGACGAGATCGACTCGGTCTTCAAGGTATCGGGCAGGATCAACTCGACCTGGGGCGGCAACCTGGTCGACATGGTGCGCAGCCAGCGCTACATCGAAATCATCGAGGAAGAAGACCTCCTGGCAAACACCGTGACTCTTGGAGACCACCTCCTGGAGGGTTTGCGCCGGCTGGCCGCCTCGAGGCCGAGCCTCATTTCGAACGTCCGCGGCCGTGGCGCGTTCGTGGCGTTTGATCTGCCCACCGAAGAGCAGCGCGAGGCACTGCTCGAGAACATGATCGCGAACGACTTTCTCGGATTGCGAGGCGGTCCCCGGGCAATTCGCTTTCGGCCGCCACTCAATTTACAAATATCCGAGGCCGACGACGGCTTGACCCGGCTCGAGCGTGCCCTCGACCAAATCGCCTGAGTAGTTCTGAGGAGAACTGCCCTGAGAAGAACCGCCCTGAGGAGAACTGAATGACTGTCCAAACCCTGACGACTCACTCGGATTTGCTGTCCGCGCTGGGTGTCGAACCGGTCAACAACGGCGCGTACTGCGGCGAGTGGCTCTCCACCAACGGCCCCGAGGTGATCTCCATCGATCCGTCGACCGGCAACGAGATCGCGCGGGTCAAGACCGCAACCTCGGAGGACTACGAACGCGTCGTTTCGGTCTCGGTCGAGGCTTTTCACGAGTGGCGAACCTGGCCTGCGCCCCGGCGCGGCGAGATCGTCCGTCTGGTCGCCGACGAGTTGCGCAAGCACAAGGACGAACTCGGCCGTTTGGTTACCCTGGAGATGGGCAAGATTCTCTCCGAGGGCCTGGGCGAGGTTCAGGAGATGATCGACATGGCCGACTTCTCGGTCGGCCTGTCGCGGCAGCTCTACGGGCTTTCGATGCACTCCGAGCGAGCCAAGCATCGGATGTACGAGCAATGGCACCCGTTGGGCCCGGTCGGCATCATCAGCGCCTTCAACTTCCCCGTAGCGGTCTGGGCGTGGAACGCTTTCGTGGCCGCCGTCTGCGGCGACTCGAACATCTGGAAACCATCCGAGAAGACGCCGCTGACCGCGGTTGCCGTAACCCGCATCGCCGGCAGAGTTCTGAAGGAGAACAGCGCGCCGCCGATCTTCAACCTGCTCATCGGAGATCGACATCAGGTCGGCGAACCGATGACCCAGGACAAGAGGATCCCCCTGATTTCGGCCACCGGATCGACCGGCATGGGACGCGCCGTCGGCCAGACCGTCGCCCAGCGGATCGGCCGCAGCCTACTCGAACTCGGCGGCAACAACGCCATCGTCGTAATGGACGACGCCGACCTCGACCTGACCTTGCGGGCCGTCCTGTTCGGTGCCGTGGGCACCGCCGGGCAGCGCTGCACGTCCACCCGGCGACTGTTCCTACAGAAGGGCATCGCCGCGGAAATGAAGGAGAGTTTGATCTCGGCCTACTCGTCGATCTCGATCGGCGATCCGATGGACCCCTCGATCTTGATGGGGCCACTGGTGGACCAGCGTGCCGTCGACGACATGATGGCGGCCCTCGATACGATCCGCGAACAGGGCGGCCGGGTTGTTTGCGGTGGTCATGCCAAGACGGATCGCGACGGATTCTTCGTCGAGCCGACGTTGGTCGAGGCGACGCCGGACATGCCGATTACCTGCGACGAGACCTTCGCGCCGATCCTCTATCTGTTCGAATTCGACACTCTCGACGAAGCCATCGAGCGCCACAATGCGGTGCCACAGGGGCTGTCCTCAGCCATTTTCACTCTCAATATGCGCTCGGCGGAACGATTCCTGTCGGTGGCCGGCTCCGATTGCGGGATCGCGAACGTCAACATCGGCACCTCGGGCGCCGAGATCGGCGGCGCCTTCGGCGGTGAAAAGGAAACCGGCGGCGGCCGCGAAGCCGGCTCCGACTCCTGGAAAGCCTACATGCGCCGCCAGACCTGCACCTTGAACTACGGCGAAGAACTGCCACTGGCGCAAGGCGTCGAGTTCAAGGTGTAGGAAAAGACGGTCGACACGGAGTTCGACCGCTACAGAGAAGCGGTGCCCGCAGAGCGGTTCCGGGCTCCGAAGCCTTCGATGGTTGTAGCGGTCGAGCCCCGTCTCGACCGTCTTCGCTTCACCCGCCCACTACTCGGAGCGCCTCCGGCACGATCGAAAACTCCATCGGCTCGGCCCCCACCCTCCCCACGAGTTCGCCGTCACAGCCCAGCACCTGCTCACGATCGAACGACACCCGCGCCCAGGGCGTGCGGTGAATGGAGACCGCCGGGTGACCGACGTGGTTGCCCTTGAAGACCTTGGGGAAGAGCCTGAGCAGCAGGTGGAGCTTCGACATCGACCGGATCACGACCAGGTCGAACAGCCCGTCGTCCATCTCGGCCTCGGGAGCAATGTACATCCCGCCACCGAAACGGGGCGCGTTGCAGATCGTGACGAACATCACCTCGTCCTCGAACGAGCCCCCCTGCCACTCGACTCGTGCCCGTGGCGGCACGAAACCGACAACCGTGCGCAACACCGAAACGATGTAGGTGATCTTGTCCGGCCACCAGCGCGGTTGGCGGTCGGCGGTCACCGAACAGGCACTGTCGAAGCCGGCACCGCCGTAGAGCACGAACCAGAGTTCCCCCGCTCGGCCCAGATCGATCGAATGCGGCTCGCCGGTGGTCGCGAGTTCGAGCGCCTCCTCGAAGCGCAGCGGAACACCCATCGAACACGCAAGGTCATCTCCCCGACCAAAGGGCAGGACTCCCAGTGCACAAGATGATTCGGCCAGCCCCTGCACCGCGAGATGCATCGACCCGTCGCCGCCGGCGACGATCAACCGCTCGCAGCCGTCGGCAGCCGCTCGGCGCGCCTGCGCGATCAGATCCGCGCCGCTGCAGGTGACATGAAAATCCGCACCGAACTCCGCGGCCTTCCGTCGCAGCGCGGGCAACCATTTCTTGGCTTTGCCGCCGCCGGAGGTCGGGTTGACCAGGAATCGGAGCACGGCATGATTGTAGCGGGGGAGATCAGCCGATCAACTCCACCACAGACCGAGGGTCCCTACCCTCCCCAACGAGCTGCACAATGCCCCGGTCGAAGGTCACCAGCCGGCCTCCGCGGTGGACCGCCAAACTCAGAAGGTGAACGTCGGTCACCTGACGGTAGCCCACAAGTCGTTGCCGCGAGACCAGCTCGTCGGTGGCGAGCGATATGTCGTCCGACCAAAAAACATGTCCGGGCTGGTCCACCATTGTCCGGAGCAGTTCGATGGCCTCGACCGGACTTCGGGCCTCCGGAGTCGTCACCGGGTTCGACGAAACCCGGACGAAGCCGCTTTCGATGATCGGGCAGGTCGCCCAGCTCTGCTCCCCTTGATCCCCCTGCTCCGCCTGCTGCCCCCGCTCCGGCTGCTCCCGATACTCGGCGAACCAGCGGTGTGCGGCCTCATGATGAATGTGATTCGGCCAGGCGAGAGCGACCAGCGTGTTGACGTCGAGTAAGGCGATCATCTACTCGTCGTCGAGAGCCCGACGGACCTCTTCCGGGCCGAACACCGTCGAGTCTCCGTGGACCTCGAACACCGGAAAATCGTCTCGATAGGCAATCGGCGCCGATGGCTTCAGCCCCTTGCGAGCGAGCTCGGACACGACCGAACCAATCGATCGCCCCTGGGCAGCCGCGAGCGCCTTGGCGGCTCGGAGAACGTCCTCGTCTATTGAGAGAGTCGTTCGCATCGAGACATCACTGTATCACGATGTCTATCGATGGGGACAACGAACGCAGT
>JADFQD010000195.1 GCA_022561975.1 Acidobacteriota bacterium | reverse complement strand
AAGTTGAACTACATCTGAGCCAGGGCTAGTCTTGAATGAGTTCCGAAGCCTCCGCGGGATCATCGTACAATACCCCATGATTTGGCCGCGATGGGCGGAATCGTCGGAAACTCAGTAGTCGATTCATGCGCCCGTCTTCGGCGCTTTGGGAAAACGTCCGCGAAACTCGGGACAGTCTGACCAGGACAGGAATTCAGGTTCTTTGAGGAGGGGAATAACTATGGATATTGGGTTCGGAGCGCCGACCCGCGGGGAAAGCGGAGCCACGATGAACGACCGTACACTCAGCGCCCCGTGTCTCGACCGTCCCCATGGTCCCTTGTGCCCAACGACCGGATCTTCCGTTGCGTCCTGATTCTCGGCTCAGGTTCGCTAGTTCGATCTGGCTTGCGCGAGTTCAGCCGTGATTCTGGCAAAGCGGGCTCCTGAGCGTCGCGCCGCTTCGATCTCCTGCTCTGACAGACCCGGATCGGCGGGTCCGGTGGTGGCTTCCGCACCCAGGGTGCCGAAGCCGTCCACCTCGAGTCCGCCGATGATCACGAACCGCATGTTCAGGAACGCAGCGAGAATCGTCAGCCGGGCAAGCTCTTTGCCCGAGGCGGCGGCGCCGCCGGTACAAAAAGCCCCTGCCGTGCGGCCCTCTCCGTGGATCTCTTGATCGAGGACTCGACCGACTCGATCGATGAATTCCTTGACTCGTGCATGCAGGCTCGCCCAATAGACCGGCGTACCGATCAGAATACCGTCCGCGCGCCGAATGTCGTCATCGCTTGCTTCGGAGACCTTGCGAAAGACCGGCTCCACACCCGCTACCGATGTCATTCCCTCTACCAGGGCCCTGCCGAGTGCCTCGGTGTTGCCGGTCTCGGAGTAGTAGGCGACGAGAACACGCGTCCTGACCACCTCGTTGATCTGATCAGGCTCTTCAGGCTGGGCGAGCCCGGGAGCCACGCACATTGTCCAGCCCATCAGGAAAGAGAGGAGAGTTTTCATTCTTTGCCTCCGTTGTCTTTCTTGTCGCCCTTGTTTCCGTCAGCCAGGTGGACCATCGCGCCTAGCGTATCCCGTCGGCCTGCCTGGAAAGGACGTGGAGCCGGGC
Source organism: Acidobacteriota bacterium (assembly GCA_022561975.1). Classification (GTDB taxonomy): domain Bacteria; phylum Acidobacteriota; class Thermoanaerobaculia; order Multivoradales; family JAHEKO01; genus CALZIK01. The sequence continues at coordinate 2,172 of JADFQD010000195.1, read as the reverse complement.
CGGCGTCGATTCTGTAGCGGTCGACCTCCGTGTCGACCGTCTGTCTGTCTCGCGCGAAGAGCAGACGGTCGAGACGGAGCTCGACCGCTACAAAGAAGAGCATTCGGTCGAGACAGGCTCGACCGCTACCAACCGACCGTCCGCCGACGAAGAAGGAACGCCAAGCTTGCCGAGAAGGCCGGGACCGGCGTGGGCAGTCTCGACAGATGCGCCCAGAGATAGCTAAGCTAGAGCAACCGGCGGCGTCTGATCTTGCGCCCGCGGATGGTGGTCTTGCGCTCGATGTAGGGTTCGACCCCGGGGGTCGTACAGCGCGGCAGCCGCTTGCCCAGGGCGCGTTCGATCATGGCGATCTCTTCCTTGCTCTTCCAGGTCGCGATCGTGGAGGTGATGCCTTCGGCGTCGCCGCGCGCCGTTCGCCCTGCCCGATGGACATACTCTTCGACGTTTTCCGGGATGCCGTAGTTGATGATGTGCTCGATCACCGGGATGTCGATGCCACGGGCCGCGACGTTGGTGGCGAGGAGGATTCGATTTTTTCCCGAGCGCAAGTTTCCGAGGGCCTCGACGCGCTGGCTTTGACTGCGATCCGAATGCATGCGATCGACCTTGTACCCCTCTCGCTGGAGCGCCTTGTAAGCCCACTCGGCATCGACCTTGCGGCGTAGAAAAACGAGAGTGCTGCCCTTTTCCTGTTCGAGAAGGCTCATCAAGCACGCCCGCATGTTCTCCGGTTGCACCAGATAGAGGCGGTGCTCGATACCTTCGGCGGTGCGGCCGTCGGGGCGAAAATCGATCTGTTCCGGCTCGCGCATGAAGCGGCGGGCGATGCGGTCGATCTGGACCGGCATGGTTGCCGAGAACATCATGGTCTGGCGCTCGGCCGGCAGCAGCTCTAGCACGCGGAGGATTTGCGGCAGGAACCCGAGATCCAGCATGTGATCCGCTTCGTCCAGCACCAGGTAGCGAACCCGGTCGAGATGCGCCGTCCGGCGCCCGACATGGTCGAGTAAACGGCCCGGTGTCGCCACGATGACGTCGGGGTTGGTGCGTAGCTTGGTGATCTGCGGATCCATTCTGACTCCACCGATGAGACAGACCGAAGTGAAGCCCGAGGTCGGCTCGAGGACGTCGAGGAAGGACTTGGTCTGCAGGGCTATCTCACGGGTGGGGCACAGCACCAAAGCTTGGGTGCCCCGGCCGCTTTCGAGTCGCTCGAACATCGGCAGGCAAAACGCCGCGGTCTTTCCAGAGCCGGTCTCCGCCAATCCGATCAGGTCTGCGCCTTCGAGCGCTCGCGGCACGACTTCCGCCTGAATCGGAGTGGGATTGAAGAATGCGATGTCGCGCAGGGCCTCGGTGAGGCGAACGCTCAAACCGAGGTCGGAAAAGGATTGGTCAGCGGTGGCAACCTTGGTTTGAGGAAGGCCGCCGGTGAACATCGCGGTCATTGTAGCGGAAGGCTCGACGCGGGGGCGGATCCCGCCACGCTTGGTCCGGCTAAGAGATCGGAGTATGGTTCCGCTCCGACACCGGTGCTGATATGGAAGAGGTGGTTCAGATACCTGCGAGCGGTGACGATGCAGAGTTGGTTGCGCGCGTCAGTTCCCCTGCCGGGCGGTCGACTGAGATCCTGTATCTGCACGGCTTCGGATCGAGCCAGGACGGCGAGAAAGCCGATTTTTTTCGCCGACGAGCCGTGGGTGCGGGATTCGGATTCGTGTCGGTGGACTTCCAAGGGCATGGCCTCTCGGGGGGCTCGATGCGCGAGCTGTCGCTGAGTCGCTGCTTGCGCGATGTCGAGCGAACCCGCCGACACGTGCCGGCCCTCCGGGGGCCGGTGTCAGCGATTGGATCTTCGCTGGGCGGTCTGGTGGCGCTCTGGCACGCGGCGCGGGCGTTCGACCCGCAAACCGTCCGATCTCTGGTTCTGATCGCGCCGGCACTGAGTCTCGAGACCACGCTCTCCGAGGCGCTCGGAATCGGCGGTATGGAGCGCTGGCAGCGCGAGGGCGCTCTCGAGGTGGTCAATGAGATGGGTACCTTCGAGTTGGGCTGGGAATTCGTTGCCGATCTGGCGAACCATTCGAGTGTGGAGCTCGCGGGGCTTCACGCCACGCCGGCGCTGATCTTCCAAGGCAAGCTCGATGACCGCGTACCGTGGCGCGAAGT
>JADFQD010000089.1 GCA_022561975.1 Acidobacteriota bacterium | reverse complement strand
TTCCGGCCTGGCTGAGCACTTCGGAGAGTACCAAGCTCTGCTCAACCGCAAGCGGTGGTTCGGGTTGGCGAAGCGAGAAGCGACGGCCGAGGACATCAGTGCGGCGGCGCTCGAGTGGCTCGGAGAAGCGGTCAGTGACGGTACGGACAAGCCGGTGTTTCTATGGGTTCATTATGTTGAGCCGCACGCGCCGTATCGGTTGCGGCGCAACTATCTACGGCAGATCGGCGTCAAGGCCGGCACTACGTTTTTCTCGGCGCGGAATCGCTACGACAGCGAAATCGCGTACGTCGACGATCAGGTCGGCCTTTTCCTGGAGCGTGCCGGGGAGATGATCGATCTCGGCAATACCTTGATCGTCTTTCTGTCCGATCACGGCGAGAGCCTGGGTGAACACGCCTACTGGGGCCACGGCCGCCATCTCTACGACGTAACGCTTCGCGTGCCGTTGGGTTTTGTGTGGCCTGCGCGCATCAAGGCGGCGGTGGTCGCGGCGCCGGCGTCGATTCTGGACGTCGGACCGACGGTACTTTCGCTAGCGGGGCTGCCGGTGCCCGCGCACTTTCAGGGTTTCGACTGGAGCGGCGTGCTAGAGGACGGTGAGACTGCTCCGATGGATCGGGTGACCTGGCACCAGGCCCACCGATCTTCGGTGCAACCCAATGAAGAGATCGAACAGTTGCGGCAGCGCGGGCTGCTGGAAGTAGGCAAGGTCGCGAACGGGCGCAAGGAGGTGATCCGGGTGACCAACCAGCGCCGGCGCGTGTTCGAGTTGGACGAAGATCCGAGGGAAAAAGCAAACCTCGCCGCCTTCGGTTCGGTGGTGTCGCAAGATCTGAGCGACTGGCTCGAAGTGGTGCGAGCCGGGCTCGCCACGGCGGACGATCTGCCGCCGCCGTCGCTGACCGACGAAGATATGGAGGCGCTGAGGGCGCTCGGTTATATCGACTAGCACCGGATAGAGACACCACCGGATCGCGACGGGGAAGAAGTTGAGTGTGCGAGATCGAGGACCGGGGTGAAGACAAAAAACCGATCGGGAGGGGACACCAAGAAATGGTGCCCCCGATCAGTCCCTGCCGCGCAGGATCGGCCAGCGATCGACGACTTCGTCGCCACGGACAACGATGTACTCGTCGAACTGCGCCGCGGTTAGGCACGAGTGCCGGGGGAGCAGACGCACGCGGCTGCCGACCGGGTGGCTGCCGGTGATCCAGCCGTGTTCCTGCGAGAGAGCGAACACGTCGAGGCTTGGATCGAGCGTGCCGGCGCCGTGGTCGAGAAAGCCGGACCCGAAACTTGGGCGGCTGACACCCGGTTGACCGGCGTCTTTTGACAGGGCCAGGGCGCCGGCGTCGAGGATTGAGTGTTCTGGGCTCGACGACACCACCGAACTCAACACAGTGAGAGCGCAGTCCGAGACTCGGCAGGACTCGATTTCGACTTGCATGCCGTCAAAGAAAGCGTAGTTGCCCGGGCGGGCTTCGGTGACGCCATTCAGGGTCTCGACCGCCGACATCGCCGGCGTCGAGCCGACCGAGATCGTGGGCACCTCGATGTCTTCCTCGCGCAACCGATCGGCGAAGGCCACCATGACCCGGCGCTCGTGCTCCGCGACCCGGGCCAACTCCTCACCGCCGACCGCGTCATAGGCCTGGCCGGAGTGGGTCAGAATGCCGTCGAAGTCGAGCTTGGCGGAGTGTGCGATGCGGGTCGCGAGTCGGAGAGCTTCTGTGCTCTCGGGCTCGACACCCGCGCGGTGGTAGCCGCAGTCGATCTTGAGTAGGGTTTTGAGCGGCTGGCGGAGCGGCTCGCTGGCCTGCTCGAGGGCGTCGATCGCCTCGGCTGAGTCCACCAGCAGGCGCAGGGTGATCTCACGGCTCAGCTCGATCGCATCACGAATTCTGGTCAGCGGAATCGGGAAGGCCCAGGTGATGTCGTCGAAGCCGGCCTCGGCGAAGCGCTGGGCCTCGTAGAGCGTCGCGACTGTGATGCCGTGCGCCCCCCGTGCTGCCTGCATCTGGGCAACTTGCGGGCTCTTGTGGGTCTTGATGTGCGGTCGGAGCGCGACTCCCAAGCGCTTGCACCGGGCCGCCATACGATCCAGATTCGCCTCGAGCCGGTCGAGGTCGAGAAGCAACGCCGGAGTCGGCAAGTCGGTCACTGCGGTCACGGAGGGATTGTAAGTCCTCCCGAGCAAAACCGGTCGGGAGGGGACACGAAAGAATCGTGTCCCCGACTTAGAACCTGACCTGGGCGCCTAGGAAGACGCCGTCGAGTTCGAAGACGAAGCTCTCGCCGTTGTCCTGGAAGTCGATCTCCAGCGTGCGGACGCCGGCGACGACCATCAGCTTGGGCAGCACGAGCACGCGAATGCCGTACTCGGTCTCGGTGATATCACCCTCGTCACCCGTGACCGCCTCGGTGACTTCGCCGAACAGTTCGATCCGATCGCTGATCTCCAGCTCGGCGATGAGACCGGCGGAACCGAAGGCCACCTCGTACTCGTCGGTGACGGAAAGCGGGATCGGAGAGTCGGGAGCGTTGAGAGAGAGGTTGCCGCGAAAGCCTCTTGCTTCGATCAGCGGACCGAGGCGAAAGCGGCCTTTGGCGGCCGAGATGAACTGCCAGGCGAACCCCAAGCGGGCGTACTCGATGGTGAAATCGGTGACCACTCTCTGGTTGATTGTGAAGTCCTGGCCCAAGAAGGTGATCGATCGCGAGACCACGTGGTCGCCGGCAAGTTGGAGCTCGGGAAGAAAGCCGAGTCGAATCATCGTCCGTCTCGAGGGTCGGAAGACCAGCCTTCCCTCGAGGGCTTCGTCTTCTTGCAGATCCAGATCGCTCTCGAAGTCGAGGGTTTCATTGGCGGTGCCGCCGACTTGCGAAAACCTGCCGGATGGCGACGCGTTCCATTGCCTGGCCTCGATCGAGACGATCGACCGCTCGCCGCCGAGAGCCGGGGCTGGGAACAGGGCGAACCAGGCGGCGATGGTGAAGGCGGCGATGGTGAAGACGTTGAAAACGGCGATCAGAGTGCGCTCGGTGCTCGAATTCGACATCCGGAGAGCCTAGCGGCGTGACCACGAGCGGCTATGTAACAGGCCACACCCGGTCCGGCCACAGGAACCAGATCTCGGTATTCGGGAGCTTATCGAGGCCGAGGCTCTCGCCGATCGCGCGGGCGTAGGTTGCGAGCTGAGGAGCGTAGATTTCGGCTCGGGACCGCATTTCGTCCTCGTTCTCGACGCGGTCGGTTTTGAAGTCGACCACGGTGTAATCGCCGCCGGAGTCCCTGAGCAGCAGATCGACGGTACCGCTGACGCCGGCGATCGGTTCGGAGCCCTCGTCGCTTGCGGGCGGCATGAGAACCGGCAGTTCACGGGCTGCCACGAACTCCGGGTTGGCCAGTAGATGTTGCAAGAGTGTGCCCTTCTCGAGCCGGGTGAAGATTTCGGCGATCTCTTGTTTCCCGGCCTCGAGATCTGCCTTGCCGAGCAGGCTCTCGAGATAGCGTTGCGCTCGGGCCTCTCGCAGCAGGCGCTCACCCTTGGGCTCGGCACCCAGGTCCCAGGACTCGAGTGCGGAGTGAACGGCTTTGCCGACGGCGAGCGCCGCGGCGCGCGAGGTGGGCAGGGGCCTGGCTCCGCCGGCTCCGATACCGCCGCCGATATCGAGCCGGTGTTCTTCCTCGTCGCCGAGCGATGCCCGGGCCAGGAACGGCCGCTCCATCTCTCGCGCAGCCGCCTCGCGGTAGCCTGCGAGTGTTTCGGCTGCCGCGGCAACGTCGACGGCGGTCGGCAAGTGGTCGGTCGTCGGCGCCCGTGCGGCGTGTTCGCTGACCCGGCAAAGCCCGGGGAATTTCCAGCGTACGCCGGCGCCGTCTACGATCCCTTCGGGACGCGCGCCGGCGGCGCGGGATAGCTCGAGAAGCGAGTCGGGTTGGTCTTTTCGTTGACTCAGAAGCTCGACGTACGTCGGTACCCCGCTCCGGGGCTTGCCGGTGGTCTCGGGCCAGTTGCCCACCAGGACGAGTCTCTTCTTGGCTCGGGTCATGGCGACGTAGAGCGTACGGACTTGCTCGGCGGCCGATACTCGCTCGCGATGGCGCTCGACCGTGTCGAAGCCGAGTGTCGGAACGTCGAACAGGGCATATTCGAGCTGCCCAACCCCGTCCCAGCGGCGGTCGGCGTCGAACTCGCTACGCTCCGACGGCCGGCCGCGCGCGTGGAGCTGCGCCAGGTAGACATGGCCGAACTCGAGCCCTTTGGCCTTGTGAATCGTCATCACCTGCACCGCGTCTTCGGCCGCGTCTCGAGGCAGCGCCTCTTCGGCATCGAGCGCAGTCGATACGCTCCGCCGGAGGGAGCGAAGCACGGCTCGGACATCGCCGCCCCGCTCTTCGAGGCCGGTCTCGATCGATCGAAACAGGCGCTCGATGTTGGCGACGCGGTAGCGGCCCAGATAGCGGGCGCCTTCCGTCGGCTCGCTCAGGAATGCCCAGCGGAGATGCTCCATGAAACGGTCCGCGGGTTCTTCACGAAACGCCCTTCTTAGCGTAGCGAGGGCGCGCAGAGAGTGAATCAGCAGACGTTCCCAGCCTTGGATTCGATCGATGCCCGGCACCTTGGGCGTGGCCGCAGCGGCTTGCTCCACGACTGTGACCAGGGTGTCGATTTGCCGGCGCGTGACGTCGGGGTCCTGGCCGTCGAGTTCGGTCAGCAGTCGCGGGAAGCCACGGGACCAGAGCGGTATGAGCGCGGCGTCGGGGACCCCGACGATAGGGGAGCGAAGCCAGGTCAGTAGGGCGAGATGATCCGCCGGCGAGACCACGCAGCGAATCAGGGCGGAGGCGTCGATCACCTCTCGGCGTCTGAAGTACTGCTTGTCGCTGGTGACGAGGAAGGGCACTCCGGCATCGCGGAAGCCGTCGAGATAGGTGTCCATCCGGCTCGCGTTGCGCATCAGGAGAGCGCAGTCTTTCCAGGCGGTGCCGGTGTCGTGGAGCCGGAGAATGTCCTCAGCGATGGCAAAAGCCTCGATCTCGGCGGCCTCGGCCTGGCGGGTCTTGGCCTTCCAATCGGGATGCCAGGAGATCCAATATTCGACCGGGGACCAGGGCTCACCGAGGTTGCCGCCCGCGGCATCCGACGAGATCGCCGATGCCGGCTCTCCTGGCTCCCCTGGCTCTGATACCGCGGACGCGACCAGGGGTTCGAAGGCCGGCTGGAGGCTTTCTTCCTCGACCATCACCGGTGATATCGCTCGCTGGACCTCGGCCAGAACCTCGGCGTGGGATCGGAAGTTCCGCACCAGCGAGTAGCGCTTGCCGCCGGCTCGAAGGGCGAGATCGACCAGCTTGTTATACGCCTCCAGGTCGGCATTGCGCCAGCCGTAGATCGACTGTTTCGGATCGCCGACGATGAACAGTCCAGGGGCCTGATCGGTGGTTCCGTTTTTGTCGGTCTTGGCTTTGCCGACTCCGGGTAGGGCCAGCAGCTCGACGATGTCGCACTGGAGTTTGTCCGTATCCTGGAACTCGTCGACCAGCAGCTGCCGAATGCCACGTCGTTCGCGATCCAGGATCCGGGGGTGATCGCGCAGGAGCCGCCAGGCCTCGCGCAGCAGGGCCTGGAACGTCACCACGCCGCTCGATCGAGCCTCGCGCTCGACTTCCTGAAGCAGCGGCAGCACGGCGCGCCGGGCGGCGTCGAGAAAGTCGGGCTGGGCCAGTCGCAGATGCGAAATCCGGGGCACCAACCGACTTGCAAGCTCGCCGAGTTCTTGGGTCCGTTCCGCCAGCGTCGCTAGCTCACCCTTGAGGAACTTGCCCTTGCTCCATCCCTTGAAGTGCTTCCAGGCGGAGGCGGTCCAAGTCGAGCGCAAGGTCGCGCAGAGCCGGCGCGCCGCCGCCAGACCGGTGACGCCCTCTTCAGCTGCTTGGCGCATCAGGGCCACCGACGTCTCGAGCGCTCGTTCGACCCGAGCCGGGTTGGTGGCCCGTTTGATTGTCGAGAGATCGCCGCCGGCGATCTCGAGCAGGCGCTCGAAGTCCTCCAGGAGTTCATCCGAGACCTCCTCGACCAACTCGGGACGGAAGGGGTCGGAGGCGAGTCCGGCGGACGGAACGCCTTCGAGGACGAAGGCCAGGAGAGCATCGGCAACATCCTGCGGGCTCTTGCCATGGGCGGCGAGCTCGAGCAGGGGCGAGCCGACGCCGGCGCTGGTCTCGGGACCGGGTCCGGCTTCCTGGCCGGCCTCCAGGTAGGCTCGCTTGATGCCACGTTCGACCACCGAGCGGACGATCTCTTCCATCTTTTCGCCGCGCGCGTCGATGACGAAATCCGGGTGAAGACGGGCTTCGAGAGGGTGGCGTCGCAACAGGGCGTGGCAGAACGCGTGAATGGTGCACGCGGTCAGGCGATCGAGCTGCCCCAACAGCGCGCGCGCCCTACTGGAAAGAACTCCGCTGTCGGGCTCTTGCACGATGAGACTTGGGTCGAAGCCCGCCCACACGGTTTTCCCGGTGGCGATTCTTGCCAAGCGCTCGGCGACCCGGCTCGCCATCTCGGCGGCAGCCGCCTCCGTGAAGGTGATCGCGACCACGCTCTCGAGAGCTTTGGCGGCGATGGCTTCGTCCGAGGGCGGATCCTTCGGTTTGCGATCCTCTTCTTGCCGGATCGCCAAGTCGCTCCGAGCCTGCTCCCAGCCCAGGCCAAGAGCCCAGGACAGGACCCGGGCCACCAGAATCGTGGTCTTGCCGGTGCCGGCGCCCGCTTCCACGATCACCGGCCGATCGAAGACGGTTTGGGCGGCTCGGCGAGCCTTGCCGTCGCTACGAACCAGTGCGTCGACGTCGGTCATCATGACTCCGCCTTCGAGTCCTCGGGATTCGACGCGCGTCGTTCACTGGCCGCGGCGCCGGGCGCGGGGGGAAAGGCGCTTGCGTCCGGCAAAAACCATGTCCGCGCAATGGACCCCTTGGGCGCCGCTTCGGGGCTGGGCTCCGGTGTGGCCCCAGGTCCGGCTTCAGGAGCCTGGCGCCGCGGGTGCCGGAGTTCCACCCAGTTTCTCAGGCGTCCGCGCGAGCCGGAATCGCCGCGCAAACAAGCCTCGGCGACCGAACAGTAGCTACAGGTCACCGGTTCGACGTTTTGATGATGCTGCACGAGTCGGGGGAAGAAGGCGCCGCGTTGCCAGGTTCGCAGGGTGGCGCCAATGGCGCGATCCAGAAGCGGACCGATCTCTTCGTCGTTGGCGCGCACCATGACTTCGCGGTCGCGATCCGGGTCCAGCGACGGTTTCAGAAAGGCGTAGCGGCCGATGTCCTCTTCTCCGCCGCCGGCGCGCGCGTAGACCGCCGCTTGCAAGCGCTCGCCCGTACGAACGGCCTCGACCAGCAGTTGCCGGTCCCCTCTTCGGTACTGCGAATCGCCCCCCAGGCCCTTGCCGGTCTTGTAGTCGGTGAAGATCAGGCGATCTCCGTTGCGATCGGCGCGATCGACGCGATCGGCCTTGAAGCCGATGATCGCCGACGGATGGGACCAAGCGACCTCGCCGTACACTTCACTGGCCAGGACTTCGAAGCGGCTCTCGCCTCGGATCCAATCGAGCGCGCGTGCGGACTCGAGGTGCCCTCGGCAGACGTCGGCGAGCACCCGGTCGAATCCGGGAAGCGTGATGCCTTCTTCGAAAGCAACGGCTCGCGCGCTGGTCTCGAGAATCCGTTCGAACTCCTCGGTCTCGGGCCACGGGATTCTGCTGCCCTCGGCTTGGCGGGCCTGAGCCAGATCCTCGATCGGGTTGTCGGAGCCAGGGGAGCCAGGCAGCGCGGCGTCGACGATCGACTCGAGGACGCTGTGGACGAGGTTCCCGATCAAAACCGGATTGACGCTGGGCAGGACGTCGAGGGGGTCGGGGAGTTTCTCGACCCGAAGAACCTTCTCGACGAAGGTTCGCCACGGGCAGCGCGCGACCGACTCGAGGGTGGTCACGAACAGGCGTTCGCGCCGGCGCGGGTCGGCCTCTTCCGAGGGCGGGCCGACGAAGCCGAAGTAGGGACCCAGGCGGGCATAGGCGTGCTCGCCGGCGGCGGAGCCGCGCACCGGGTCGAGCTCGTTCAGGACCCGCAGCCGCACGGATACCACCGACTGCGAATTCTGTGGCGGCACTGGAGCCAGGACGCTCGGGAACCGTTCGCGACTTTCAAGCTCGGCCGCTTCGAGCACGTGCGCAAACTGCTCGCGGGTGCCGAAGATTCCGGTCACCGTGGCGCTCTCCACCGCCGGGCGCAACCGCGAATTCGCGCTCGCCGGTGCGGTTCCGGGCTCCGAAAACAGCGGTGGCGCCGAGATCGGCGTTTGCCAGCCCGCCGGAGGATCCGGGTGCGACCAGCGCAGTCTCTCGACCAGCGGGGATGGTGTCCTGAACACGTGCTCGTCGTCGACCTCGAGCCACGACACGACAATGTTGGGACTCGACGCCATGAGTTGGGCGAACAGGTAGCGTTCTTCGTCAAAGCCGGGAAGCTTGCGGTGGAGATCGGGCAGTACACCGAAACCGCGGCGCGACAGGACCTCGCGGAGCCGATCCGGAAGCAGGGCGTCTTCCTGAACGACTCGCGGAAAGACTCCGCGGTTGAGCCCGAGCAGAAACAGGTGCTCGAAGGTTCGCGAGCGCGCTTCGACGACCTCGAGAACCTGCACTCCGCCACCTCGGCCCCCCAGCGCGGTGGCGCCGAAATCCTCCAGGCGGTAGGAAAGCAGGCTCGCGAATTCGTGAAAGTCGAGTTCGAAATCGCCGGGAATGCCCCGCGACCAGCCGTCTACTTCCGAGCGGAAGGCCTTCGACAGCTCGGAGTCCGGGCTCCAGCCCAGGTGTTCGTCGACCAGTTCTTGCAGGCCGCGAAGATGCTCCTCGAGCGTCGTTGCCGCGCTCCACCGAGCCAGATGCTCTTTGAGTCTGCGAGCCGCGGTGGTTGCGGCCTCGACCTGGTGCAACGGGAGATAGCGGTGGACCGCTCGCGGTTCTCCGTCCCCGGCCTCGAAGCCGGTCCGAATCGGGAGCCGAAGGCCCTTGCCGGCACGTCCGCTCGGTCCTCCTTGTCCTCCTCGGGCGACGAATTGCCGCACGTCGAGGCCGGCGGCTTCGACCAGCCGCGCGATACCCAGCGTGTGGAGGCCGAGTTCGAGATCGTTGCGCAATCCGAGTTCGATTCTGCGGGCATCGAGCCAGCGTTCGATCGGTACCTGTTCGTGCTGCTCGAGCACTTCGAGGAGCGCGCCGACCCGAAAGGCGCTCGGGTGCTTGGGCCCGCACTGCGCGACACCCGAGAAGGGCACTCCCAGGCGATCGAAATGGGTACGAATCGCGCGCCGGTAGATGCCGAGCCGGCGGGTGACGACTCCGATGCGCTCGGCTCGGACGCCGCTTTCGAGAAGTGTACGGATCCGACCGGCGACTTCACGAACTTCAGCTTCGCCGCCGAGAGCTCGAAACAGCTCGAGGCGGGGGGGTTCGGGGATATCGGGGGGGACTGGGGAGGTGTCGGGACGGGTCTCGATGCCGATCGTGGCCTCGACGCGCTCACGGTAGATTTCGGCGAATCGAACGCCGGTGTCCGAGGACTCGAGCTCGATGGGATCGGGCGGATCGTCCAGCAGAATCTCGCCGCCCAAGGTCTGCACCAGGGCGAGAAGAAAGTCCGTGACCAGGCCGGTGGCGTCGTTGTAACCGTAGACCAGCACCGCCGAACTCGGTAGCAGATCGGGACACTGCTTGACCAGCGCGGTCGCGGCCTGTAGTAGATGGGAGCTTCTGCCGAGCCCCTGCTCACCGAGCGCGACCGTGGTGCCGACGGCGACTCGCACCAGGCTCTTGGCACGCTCGACCTCGAACGGTGTGGCGAAATCTGGCCCTTCGGCCTCGAGCACCTCTTCGAGCGCTTCGAGGTGCGCCGGATCCAGCCCGGCATCCAGGAGGTCGCCGACCGAAGACAGGATTGAGGCATAGCCGTTTTTGAGGTGGTCGAGGGTGCGCCGAAGGGGAGTCTCTCGGTGCGCCAGGCGACGGGCGAAGAGCGGGAAGAGATCCGTGGAAATTGCCGGGTAGGCACCGGCGCGCTCGGTGACGTCTAGCGCCAGGCCGTGGTGGGTTCTGCAGTCGAGCCCGGCGACGGCGCGACCGCGCCGAGTGAGTACGCGCTCGAGCACGTGCAGCCGCAGGCTCTTGGACGGCACCACCACCCGGATCGGTTTGGTGAGCACCTCCTCCCCGTGCTCTTCGAAGAGCTCGTCGAGTCGTCGCAGAAGGAGCGCTTCACAAGCCCGAGGTCCGGCGGCAAGGATCGCGCGTGCCGGCGGACCCCATTTGAATTCGGCTTGCTGCAACGCTTGCGCTCCGGCAGCTATGCGAGCATGGGGGCCAGCTCCTGTCAAATGGAGATGATCCTGTTGTAGCAGTCGAGCTCTGCCTCGACCGTCGGTGGTGGACGAGTGTAAATCGGTCGACACGGAGGTCGATCGCTGCAACCCGGAAAATCGCTCGGGCGGGGACACCCTCGAAGGGTCTCCCCGATGCTCATGAAAGGATCCGGCCGTGCATATTCTCGAGCCGATGACGGTCGCCACCGACTACGCCCTGAGCGTTTTGGGCCTCGTGCTCGGATACCGTCTCCGGAAGAGCGCGGGCCCGGAGGGCCTGAGCGGGCGCCTGTGGGCGGGGATGCTGCTGGCCATGGCGGTGGCGGCGTTCGCCGGCGGGACGTCGCATGGCTTCGCCGACCGTTTGGGCGTGACCGGGAACTGGGCCCTCTGGCGATTGACCGTATGGAGTATCGGGATCGCCGGCTGGTGCATGGTCGCGGCGACCGCGCGATTCGCTTTCTCGACCATCGTGGGACGTTGGGTGACCGCGCTGTTTGCCGCCCAGTTCGCGATCTACGCCGTCTGGATGGTCTGGCACGACGATTTCGGCTATGTGATTCTCGAGTACGTGTCGGCGATGGTCTTGGTGGCCGCGGTGTCTCTATGGCGCTGGTTCGGACACGGTTGGGCGGGAGGCCCCTGGGTTGTCGGCGGCATCTTGGTGAGCTTTCTTGCGGCCGGCGTTCAGATGAGTGGCTTCGCCCTGCACGAACACTTCAACCACAATGACTTGTACCATGTGATTCAGATGGCCGGGTTCATCCTTCTCTATCGCGGCGGCGGTATGCTCGGAGACCGTCCAGGCGGTTGATGCGGCCGCGTGGGACCAGCTCGAGTCCGGACATCTGGTGGATCGACCACTGCTCGGGTAACAAGAAACCTACCGAAAGCCTCCGCGTAAACTAAGCGTCGAGGACCTCGAACCGGAGCACATCAGAGTGGCGGGAATCAAAGAACAGCTGGACGAATTGCGCATTGATCGCACCGAGGAGTCGGACGAGACGTTAAAGAAACAACGTCGGAGGTGGATTTCGGTCGTCCTCCTGGCGCTTCTGGTCTTGGCTGCGATTTTCTGGTGGGTGTCGCGACCAAGGGCCGCGGCGGTTCAACTGGCGACGGCACGTGAGGTCACCGTCGGAGGCCAGCGAACGGTGCTCAACGCCTCGGGCTACGTCACCGCGCGACGTCGGGCCACGGTTTCCTCCAAGATCACCGGCAAGGTGCTCGAGGTCTTGATCGAAGAGGGCATGGAGGTGACCGAAGGGCAGGTGCTGGCGCGACTGGACAGCTCCAACGCCGCCGCGTTGGTGAGCCTCGGCGCGGCGCAGCTGCGTGCGGCGCGCTCCGATTCGAAAGAAACCCGGGTACGGCTGGCGGAAGCCAGGCTCGACCTCGAGAGAACCGAGAAACTGGCGGTGGATCGGATCGCGAGCCAAGCCGAGTTGGATCGAGCGCGGGCTCGAGTCGATTCATGGGCTGCCCGCTTGGAGAGTCAGGGCGAAAGTGTGCTGGTGGCCGAGCGCAGTCTGGCGGTATCCCGGCGAGCGCTCGATGACACGGTGATCCGGGCGCCTTTCGACGGAGTCGTCGTGGCCAAGAACGCGCAGCCGGGAGAAATGATCTCGCCGGTATCGTCGGGCGGATTCACCCGAACCGGTATCGGCACGATTGTCGATATGTCCTCACTCGAGATCGAGGTTGACGTCAACGAGGCCTACATCAATCGAGTGGTGCCCGGCCAGCGGGTGGAGTCCACGCTCGACTCGTACTCGGACTGGAAGATTCCCAGCTCGGTGATTGCGATCATCCCGACCGCGGATCGCAGCACGGCAACGGTCAAGGTGAGAATCGGCTTCGACGAGTTGGATTCGCGGATCCTGCCGGACATGGGGGTCAAGGTGGCGTTTCAAGGAGTCGAGCAACAAGAAGGCAGTTCGACCAGAGCAGCCAGTGCCGTGGTCGTACCGATCGGCGCCATTCGCAACGATGGCAACACCGATCTCGTGTTCGTGGTCGCCGACGGCAGAGTTGAGCGGCGGGCGGTCAGGCTGGGAGACACAGACGGCAACGAGGCCTTCGTGCTATCCGGCCTGCGTGGCGGCGACAGGGTCGTGCTGACCGGACCGGCAGAACTAAAAGATGGCGATGTGGTAGAGGAGATTGGTCAATGAGGAGCAAGCCAATGAGGAGCAATGGATTGCTGGTCGACGTCAAGGGAGTCGACAAGGTCTTCAGACGAGGCGCGGAGCGGATTCGCGTCTTGCGTGGGCTCGATGTCGAGATTCCCGAGGGCGAGTTCCTCGCGCTGATGGGTCCGTCGGGCTCGGGCAAGTCGACCTTGCTCAACCTGATCGGCGGACTCGACCGACCGTCGGCCGGGCAGGTTCGCGTCGCCGGTCTTCGGATCGACAACCTCTCGAATCGCAAGCTCGCCTCTTGGCGCGCGCGGCATGTCGGTTTGGTGTTTCAGTTCTACAACTTGTTGCCGGTGCTGAATGCTGCACGCAACGTAGAGTTGCCGCTTCTGTTGACCGGCCTCAAGAGCAAGGACCGCAAGCGGCGGGTCGAAACGGCGCTTTCCCTCGTCGGTCTTTCCCATCGGCTCAAACACTATCCACGGCAACTGTCGGGTGGTGAGCAGCAGCGTGTCGGCATCGCGCGCGCCATCGTTACGGACCCAACGCTGCTCCTGTGCGACGAGCCCACTGGAGACCTGGATCGCAAATCGGGCGACGAGGTCCTCGAGCTGCTGCAGACTCTCAACACCGAGCAGGGCAAGACGATCGTGATCGTGACCCACGACCCGCATGCCGCTGCCCGCGCGTCCCGAACGCTCTACTTGGACCGGGGGCGACTCAGCGAGGAGCCGGTCGAATGAAGTACTTGGGGCTGATTCTGAGCAATCTGAAGCGCAAGAAGCTGCGCACGGCGCTGACCGCGCTCTCGATCCTGGTGGCATTCGTTCTGTTCGGCTTTCTCGCCGCTGTCCGGGTTGCTTTCAGTCAGGGTGTGGCCGTTGCCGGAGTCGACCGCTTGGTCGTGCGCCACAAGGTCTCGATCATCCAGTTCCTGCCCGCGAGCTACGGGGACCGCATGCACCAGCTGGAGGGCGTCGACCTGG
Organism: Acidobacteriota bacterium; assembly: GCA_022561975.1. Lineage (GTDB taxonomy): Bacteria > Acidobacteriota > Thermoanaerobaculia > Multivoradales > JAHEKO01 > CALZIK01. The sequence continues at coordinate 2,239 of JADFQD010000089.1, read as the reverse complement.
CGGTGCATGCGACCTGGTTTGGCGGCATCTATCAGAAGCCGTCGAACTTCTTCGCGCAAATGCCGGTCGAGCCGGAACCGTTTCTCGACATGTTCCCAGAATACATTCTCGATCCGGAAGAGAAAGCGGCCTGGCTTGCGACCCGGACCGGCGCCATCGTCGGCAGGGTTACCGCCGAGCGGTTCGGCTGGAAGATAGGCGATCGAATTCCCATCCAGGCCACCATCTGGAACAAGAAGGACGGCACCCGTGCCTGGGAGTTCGACCTTGTCGGCATCTACGACGGTGCGGAGAAGGGCACCGACCTGAGCGGGTTCTTTTTCCGCCAGGACTACTTCGAAGAGGCGCGGGCCTGGGGTGAAGGCAACGTGGGTTGGTACTACGTTCGAGTCAAGGATCCGGACCAGGCCGCTCAGGTGGCCCAGGCGATCGACGCCGAGTTCGCGAACTCCCCGGCCGAGACCAAGTCCGAGCCCGAGGGTGCGTTCGTCCAGGGCTTCGCCAACCAGGTCGGCAACATCGCCAGAATCCTGACCGCAATTCTGGCGGCGGTGTTCTTCACCATTTTGCTGATCGCCGGCAATACCATGGCGCAGACGGTACGCGAGCGAATCAGCGAGCTTGCGGTGCTCAAGGCCGTGGGTTTCACCGATCGCGCCGTTCTGGGACTGGTGCTCGGGGAGTCCTGCCTGCTCACCGGCATCGGCGGCCTGCTCGGGCTCGCTCTTGCCTGGGTTCTGATCACCGTCAAGGGCGATCCCACCGGCGGCGCATTTCCGGTTTTCTACTTTCCCATCCCCGACCTCGTGATCGGCATCTTCCTGGTTGTTGTGCTCGGGGTCGTGGCCGGAATCCTGCCGTCCGTCCAAGCTCAGCGGCTGCAAATTGCAGACGCGCTCAGGAGGTAGCTCGAAATGTTCAACTGGTTCGCTCAGGTCTTCGCGGTCTCGAAACTCAGCCTGCAGACGCTGCCGGAGCGCAAAGGCGCGGCGCTGTCGGCGGTCTTCGGGATCGCAGGCGTGGTCGCGGTGTTGGTGGGTGTGCTCTCGATCGCTCAGGGTATTCGCCTGATGGTTCAGAACTCGGGCGAGCCCGAGAACGTGATCGTCCTGCGCAGCGGCTCGGACTCCGAAATGATGAGCGGATTGGGCGGCCCCCAGACCGAGATCATCGCCGACGCGCCGGGGATCGCGCGCTACGCCGGCGGGGCGATGGCTTCCCCGGAGTTGTTCGTGATCATCAATCTACCCAAGCGCTCGACCGGCACCGACGCTAATGTGCCGCTTCGGGGCGTTTCGCCCGCGGCGTTCGAAGTGCGCAGCAATCTCGAGATCACCCAGGGACGGATGTTCGAGTGGGGCCTGAGCGAGCTGGTCGTCGGCCTGGCCGCGAGCGGAGAGTTCTCCGGCCTCGAGCTGGGCTCGAGTATCGAGGTCGGTGGCGAGCAGTGGCCCGTGGTTGGCATTTTCGAGGCCGGCGGTGGGATGGCGGAGGGCGAGATCTGGGCCGACGCCGCGGTCGTGCAGCCGGCCTATCGGCGCGGTAACTCCTACCAATCGGTGTACACCAAGCTGACGTCGGTCGAGGCCTTCAGCGAGTTCAAGGACGCACTCACCTCGGACCCGCGATTGAACGTCAAGGTGGTCCAGGCCACGGAGTTCTACTCCGATCAATCCACCGTGCTGCGGGGCATCATCATCGGCCTGGGTTCGTTGATTGCCGGTCTGATGGGGCTGGGCGCGATCTTCGGCGCTCTGAACACGATGTACACGGCGGTGTCCGCGCGTACCCGCGAGATCGCGACCCTGCGGGCGCTGGGCTTCCAGTCCGCTCCTCTAGTGATCTCGGTACTCTTCGAGTCACTGGTCTTGGCGCTCGTCGGCGGTCTTATCGGTGGGGGATTGGCCTATCTCGGTTTCGACGGCTTTCGGGCCGCGACCCTTAATTGGCAGAGTTTCAGCCAGATCGTCTTCGCCTTCGACGTCAACGCGACCCTGCTCAGGAACGGGATTCTCTACGCGGCGTTGATCGGGCTTGTCGGCGGCCTTTTCCCAGCGATCCGGGCGGCTCGGATGCCGGTGGCGACGGCGCTTCGCGAGGGGTAAATCGGGGACACGATTTCTTCGTCTCCCCGCCCGACTGTTCGGGAACACCATTCGTTGGTGTCCCCTCCCGACTGGTTTTCGAAGCCATCTCGGCGAACTCGGGACTCCCGTTCCCCTTCCTTACGCCGAGAGGT
>JADFQD010000088.1 GCA_022561975.1 Acidobacteriota bacterium | reverse complement strand
AGCGCTCCCAACGCGACCCGCAGGACTTCTACCACGGGCTGCTAGCTAACCCGTCGAACCGAAACCGCCGCTGCCGCGCCCGGTCGGTTCGAGCGACTCGACCTCGACAAGCGTCACCCGCGGGCTCGGGCTGATCACCAGCTGGGCAATGCGCTGTCCCCTGCCAAGGCTCACCGCTTCCTGCCCCAGGTTGATCACCAGCACCTTGATCTCTCCGCGATAGTCGCTGTCGATGGTGCCGGGGCTGTTGACCAGCGCCAATCCGTGGCGCACGGCCAGACCACTCCGGGGCCTGACCTGCCCTTCCCACCCCGTCGGTATCTCGAAGGCCAGGCCCGTGGGAATCAGGGCGCGCTCACCGGGGGCCAGAACGAGTTGCTCGTCTTCCTCGATCGCCGCGCGCAGATCGATTCCAGCGCTGCCCTCGGATGCGGCTCGAGGCAACTCGAGAGAGCGGCCGTGCGCGAGCCGTTGCACCCGAACCGTCAGATCCATCGCCACGCCTCAACGACGCTTACGGTCTTCGCTCGATCTGCGCCGCTGCTTCGACCGTCGTCCGTCGTCCCGATCGAGCGGGCTGTCCGGCATCCCGCCAGCGGTGGCCGGTTCGGCCCCTTGTGGAAACGCCCGGCCGATCCAGTTGCTGTGCAGGCGAGGCACATTCTCGCCGGCGCTTTCGACGCCGAACTCCGGAAGCAGTTCGGTGCTGAACTTCCAGTCGCTGTACGAGGAACTCCCCTCGAACGATCGGATGGCGGTGCCGTCGCTGAGACTGTGAACACCGATGATCGGGCCGCGAGTCACTTGCTCTCCGGCTCGGGGCACGCCCCGCCGGCCGCCGCCGCGCGCTTCGATTCGCTGACGCGGCGAGATCGTTTCCCGCTCATTCTCGGACTGCCGTCCTCGACGTCGTCGCTCTCGATCACGCTCACGGAGCTCGCGCCTCTCATCCCTCAGACTGCGTCGTCGGACCTGACCCGCATCGGAACCGGCCGCCCCTCCTTGGACGGCTTGCGCGAGGATCAGACCCCATTCGGGCTCGTCGTTCATCGGATCGAGCCAGAGCTGGCGGATGCAGCGGGGCTCGATTTCGATCAACTCTTCGAGGCGCGTGGGGAATCGCCCCGTCCTCTTCTGGAAGACTCGAATAGCCTCGGCGTACTGCAGGCCCCGAAAGATGAGCTCGCCTTCCTTTTGCCGTTGGATCACGTTGCTCCAAACCGGTAGAGAGGCCGCGATCGCGATATTGAGCACAGCGACGATTACCATCAGGGCCACGAGGCTGTAGCCGTCCGGTCGGCGTCGGGGACTCGATCGTGTCCATCTCAACGGAGCGTCCCGGCTCAACCGCTCGTCCCGGCTCGACGGTACGCCCACGGCTACCATTCACCGTAGGGATCGCCGTTGAGGCTGTTCCGGGGAGAGCCGGATCTGACGTCGATGACACCGGGAGCGCCATACTCCCCAAAGTCGGTCTCCGCAGGCTCGATATCCGGATCCGGCGTATCGTACTCGAGAACCCAGGTCTCGCTGCTGTCGGTGATCGGATCGCGCGGAATCTTCCGAAAATAGCCCTCTTCCTCCAAGGCTTCGAGGGTCGGCGGATAGTAGCCCTGGTCAGCGTGGTACTGGTCGATCACATCTCGAATCGCGAACAGGTTGTTCTTGAGCACCGCTTCACGCGCTTTTCGCGGCGTGTTCTTCATCGCCGGCATAGCCATGGTGGCGAGAATTCCAATGATTGCCATGACCACGATGAGCTCGAGCAGGGTGAAGCCGTTGGCGCCTACTCGGCGACGACGCGACACCGCGGAAGCGATCCCTACCATTCGGCGTACGGGACCCCGTTGAGCCCGGTTCCTTCGCTGAGAGAGTAGACGTCGAAGAGATTCTCTCCACCCCACGAGTTCGAATCCCAATCATCTTGGAAGCTGCGCTTGCCCCATTCGGCCTCACCGGTCATGGGATCGATCGGTATCCTGCGAAGAAACCGGAACCTCTTGTCGATCTGCCCGACCAGGTCCACCCCTTCGATCAGAACTTCGATGTCTTCAGGGTAGCCGTCGGTGCCGAGTTCCACCGGAATCAAACCGCCATCGCTGAAGCGTTTGTATTCGTCGATGGCATTGCGGAGTATCCGCAGGTCGGTTCGCAGCTCCATTTCCTTACTGCGCTTAATCGCATGCTTGCCCAGAGGCAACGCGGCGCTGGCCAACACAACCATGATCGCAGCGACCATCACCATCTCCGCGAGGGTAAAGCCGCTCGCCGCCGGGCGCCGGGTTCGAATCATCACCGCCTTTCGGCAGAGCGCACAACTGCCAGTGCCCTCCAGGTCTCCACTGGTTCGAGGCGCTGAAGATCGGCGCCGAGCGGGTTGACTCGAGTGAAGGCGACTTCGGACTCGCCCGGACTCTTGGCGCGAAAGATCACGGTAGCAAGCGAGCCACTGCCGGTGACACCCTCCACTCGCCCCAGGCGGCTGGCGCCAACCACCACCGCGCCCGGTTGGGTCGAGTTCGCAAGCACTTCGGCGTCCGCCGCTCCTCCGAGGAAGTCTCCCGCTATGAGACGTACGAACTCGACCACGGATGGATCGAACACCAGGGTCAGCGGAAGGTGAGCCACCGGATCCGCGGCGTCGACCAGAATCTCCACCTCGAACACATCGCCAGCTTCGACCTCGACTACCGCGGGTTCCAGAATCATGCGCAAGCCACTTCGAAGCCGCGCGAGCGCCGGATCTCGCTCCACCACAGCGCTTCGCAAAACGATCTCCGCCACGTCGACGGGAACTTCAGCGAAACCGCCGGGAACGACGATCAACGATCGGTCCGAAAGATTGTTGTCCTCGCCATCATCGTCCGAGTCGCGACCAAAAACATCGCCGGGGGGCGCCGAAGGCGCTAGATCGATGCCCCTTGGGGCCTCTTCCTCTTGCGACTCCTGCCGGCCGCCGCGCTGCAGGCCTCGCGGCAGATTTTGAATCCGCCGCCGAATCATTTCGCGAATTCGTTCGGCGTCGGTTCCCGTATCCTCGTCGAAAGGCCCCTCGACTTCGGACTCGACCCGGGGACTGCCTCCGCGAAAGGTAATGTTGGCCTCGGTACCGACCCAGATCGGCAGCAGGTCCTCCTCGGTGATGTCGGGCGTGCGAATGATGTGCGGCGTCAGGGTCAGCACCAGGTCGGTGCGACTCCGCTCAGTCCGCTTGTTCGAGAAGAGCCGGCCCAGAATGGGTATGTCGGAGAGCCCCGGAATGCCGGACTGCCCCGTGGTTTCGCGGGTCTGAATCAAGCCGGCGAGAAAGTTGGTCTCGCCGTTCTTCAACCGGATCGTCGACTCAATGGTGCGAGTCCCGATGATCGGCTGATTCTGGCCGCCCGGCCCCTCGATGAAACCATTGAGATCGCTGACCTCTACTTGAAGCTTGAGCGAGATTTCCTTGTTGTGATGAATCCGCGGCTCGAGATCGAGACGGATGCCGATGTCTTGGTACTGAAAGGAAGTAATGGGAACGATGTTGCTTCCAATGCTCGTCGAGGTGTTGAACGAGGTCACCGGGATCGGAATCCGGTCGCCGATATGCAGCGTCGCCTTCTCGCCGTCGCTGATTCGGATCTGCGGGCTCGCCAGCAACTCGGCATCGGAACTGTTCTTGAGGAAGTTGTACGTGATGCTCGGTATGTTCACGAACCAGTTCCCCTGGTTGAGGAACTCGAGATCCGAAACCCGGACACTTCCCGGATTGGCGCCGCCCGAGTCGAACGACTGAATGATCGAGCTCTGCGACAGCTGGATGCCCAACTCGCGCATCTTGGTGCTGTTGACCTGCAACAACTCGACGTCGATAACGACTTCGCCTCGCGCCTTGTCGTTGGTGTGAATGATGCGCTCGGCGACCTTGACCTTGTCCGCCGTGTCGCGAAGGATGATGGCGTTCAATTGATCGTTGGCCGCGACGTTCTTGGCTCCGACCAGACTCCGAAGCATCGTCATGATGGGTTTGACGTCGGCGTTCGACAGGAAAAACGTCTGAATGACGAGATCCTCGTACTTGCGCCGGTTCTGAGGTGAATCTTCTACGATGATGATCGAGTGCTCGTCCATCACCTTGTAGAAATGATTCGCGGTGCGCATCAAGATTTCGAGCGCGTCCTGCGCCACGACGTCTCTCAGTTCGATGGCAATCTGCTGATCACGCAGCTTCGGGTCGAACGTGATATTGATTCCGAAGGCCGTCCCCATCGCCTTGTAGATGTCGAAAACCGAAACCGCCTTGGGGAATTCGAGCGAGATCGGTTCCTGGGAGCGAGGGCTCAGAGTCGGGGGTAGCGCTCGCGAACCGCGATGCTTTTCTTTGAGATCCGCTAGCGTTTCGACGTAGGCGGCCTTGTCTGCCCGGAGCAGTTGGTTGCGCAGCTTTTCGAGTTCGACCAGCGCGTACTGGTTCGATGGATCGAGCTGAACCGCTTGTTGCAATTCTGCGAGGGCGCGTTGCAGTGCGTTCGCCTCCTGAAATTTCTTGCCGCGCTCGAAGTGCCTCTGCGATGCCCGAATCTTGGCCCTCAACAGACCGGTACGGTAGGCAACCCTTTCCGGAGCCTGATCCAGCAACTCGAGGTAGTGCAGAACGGCCCGGTCCCAGTCGCCCCGCTCTTCGGCTGCTTGCGCCAATCGGTAGGCCCGGTTGGCCGTACACGCCATCACCAGCAGGAGCAGTACGCAGCCGATGACAAGTGGTCTCCGTTTCATCAGATTCAAACCTCGTTTTCCTCTCACTCGAGCGTCGCGCGCAACGCCTATTGCCCAGCTGCCAGTCGAGTCGCGGGCAGCGTCGGGAAATTGACGTACTTGAGATCGGCCGATTCGTAGTTGATGCTCTCCAACAGGAAGTGTTCCTTGAGGATATCTCCCTTGCGTACGTTGTAAATGTCCGTTCCGTCCCCAAAAACAGCGATTTTTCCTGTTTCGGGACCGAAACTGCCCAAGTACTTGACGTCGATCGGTGGCGGCTTGGGAGCCGCCGGCCGGTTCGAAGCCGCCTGGGCCCGCGGTTTCGGCGACGGTTTTCGCGGCGCCGGCTTCGCCGCCGGCGGCTTTGGCGGCGGCGGCGGTTTGGCCGCAAAGCGGAACGGGTCTCTACCCGGATGATATTCGCCCGGTTTGAGATCGAGATCCGCGAGTCGTAGCGGTGTAAGCCCTGGGGCTACGGGGTCGAAATCGTCGTTGACACGTCCGAATGAAACTACGCCCGCAGAATGGCCCAGATTGGACAGCCAGGGCCACATCGCACGCACAACCAGGAGGAGTCCAAGGGCGACGAGAACCGCGAGCAGAGCTTTTTTCAGATCCATTTCCTAGCTCTCCAGATTCGGGGGTTCGCGCGCCAGCGCAGCGGAGTTCGCGGTGAACAGGGTCGAAAGACTGAGGCTGATCCTGAGCGGCGTTCCCTCGACGTCATTCCCTCTCAGTGCGACCTCATCGAGAATCAAGAAGGAATCCGAAAGTTCGATGAAATTGATCAGCTGCCGCAACTGCGCGTAGGTGCCATCGACGGAAAAGGTAATCGTGCGCCTGGACACATCCTGCCCTTCGAGCACTTGCCTTTCGTAGGCCAGGGAAGTGGGAGGAATGCCGGCGCGTCGGCAAAGATCCTTGATCTCGGCGAGAATCCGGGTCAAGGCCTCGCGTTCTGTTGACAGCCGCCGGCCATAGAAGTCCGCCAGCCCCTCTTCGCTCGCCCGAACCTTCTCGACGATCCCTTGAGCGTGTTTTCGTTGGGCTCGAATCACATCGAGTTCCTCGGTACGCCTCGCAAGACGAGTGCGAGCCACCTGTGCCTCATCCGCAAACTCGAGAGCGAACACGCCCAAGAACACAACCGTCAAGAAGAGGAAAACCGCCGAGGGCAGCCAAAGCTTGAGATTCCGGCTCCACGCGCTGGAAATCATTCGGTTTCCTCTTGGGTGCCGCTACCCTCGGAGGTGGCCGAATCGACGATATCCGGCCTGTAGCTGGTAGAGATCGAAAACTCGATGATCTCCTGGTCCCGCCTAGCCTGCTCCTGATGCAAGTCGGGGTCGTCGAAAGCGGCGTGAGCGAACAGCCGATCCAGAAACTCGAGAAGCGCCTCCGAGGACTTCGCCTGGCCGCGGATCTCGAGTTGCACCGCGTTGGATCGGAGGTCGGTGGTTCTGCTCCAGCTACGGCCGCGGGCGTCTTCGAACTTCGGCGTCAAGGTCGACAGGCGAACGTCGTCGGGAAGCGTTGTCGCAAACACGTCGAAGAGCCGGCTCCACGAGAAGGTTCGCTGCTGGATTCGCAGGTTGACGAACTCGACCTTGCGATTCAACTCCTCCGTTTCGAGACCGGCCAGCCGCGCCCGAGCCGACTCCAGGAGCCGAGACTCTTCGTCCAGCTGACCGATCACCTCTTGCAAGCCGGTCTCGGTGACGCCTTGACCGGACAGGTAATCCCAATACAGAAAACCGTTCAGGACAGCAAGCAAGAGCCCTGCAATCCACAAGAGATAGCCGACCCTCCGGACCGGGCGCCGGTTCACGAACGGCCTTTGCGCCAGGTTCAGGCTCAACCGTCAGGCGACCTCTCGAAGCGCCGCGCCGAGCAGGGGAGCGGCGGAATGGGTGGTGAGATTGGAAAGACCCGGAATCGTGGGCCACTCTCGCGACAGAGAAGCCACCGGGATTTCGAACACTTCCTCCAAAAGCGATCGCCACGGCGCTTCGCGAGCCTCGGACGCAGCCAGGACCAAATCACTCACGATGCCCGGCTCGACCCGCTCCCGCAAGAAGCTCTTTGTGAGACGCAACTCGCGCTCGACCGGCCTCAAGGACTCGCTCGATCGATGGGCCTTGCTTCGATACATGATCGGCTCACCGTGCCGCGTCACCATCAGCGAGTAGCGATCCTCGTCCACGGAAATCACCGCTCCCAGGGGCGCCGGCTCCAGCCCTCTCTGGAGAGCCTGCAACAGGGAAAGACTGGCGTTCGAGAGATCGCCGATTCTTATGCCCCGATCCTCAAAAATCTCCTCCAACTCTTCGAAGGCGGACTCGATACCGAAGCCGACCAGGAAGCGGAAATCACTTCCGCCCTTGATTGCGGGCACCCGCTGCCATCCAATTCTCAATTCCGCCACCCGGAAGGGAACGATTCGGCCGAGCTTGAAGCGCACAACCTCCAGTTGTTCGGCCCGCCGGCGCGGCCACTCGTCCACTTCGATAAGGGTCAGACGCATCCAATTGTCGGGAACCACCAAGGAAGCCTCACCCGGGCGTTGATTCATCTTCCCCAGTAACCCATCGAGCTCGCGGGTAAAGCCCTCGACGTCGCCCAGACGACCGCCGAGAGGTCCGGCTTGGAAACAATCTTCACCCAGTATGACGTTCCAGGATTCCTGACAGGTGAACTCACCGTCCTCGGCCAAGCTGATATAGCTCAGAAACCCCTCGCCAACCGAGAAGACGTAAGGGGGGACGCGGACCGGGTCCAGTCCGAGAAGCCGCCTACACCACAAAGGTAACTTTGTTGATTTCACGTAGTGTCGTGACTCCCTTGAAGACTTCGGATAGGGCCGAATCGCGCAGAAAGGACATGCCTTCTTCTTTGGCGGCCCGCTTGATCTCGGATGCCGGACGCCTTTCCAGGATCAGCTCACGGATTGGATCGGAGAGATCCAGGAGTTCGGAAATCGCGGTGCGGCCATGAAAACCGGTGCCACCGCACTCGACGCAGCCCGCGCCCTCGTGGAACACGCGATCGGCTACCGACGCCGGGTCGATGCCGCTCTCCTCGAGCAACTGGTCGGAAACTTTCACCGGCGCCTTGCAGTGAGCGCAAATCTTGCGCACCAGCCGCTGGGCCAGAATGCAGTTCAACGCCGAAACGAAGTTGTAGAGATCGACCTGCATGTTGAGGAACCGGCCCAAGACGTCGATGACATTATTGGCGTGCACGGTTGTGAACACCAGATGGCCGGTAAGCGCGGATTGTACGGCGATCTGGGCGGTTTCCTCGTCTCGAATCTCGCCGACCATGATCTTGTCGGGATCGTGCCGGAGAATCGAGCGCAGCCCACGGGAGAAAGTGAGCCCCTTCTTGTCGTTGACCGGAATCTGAGTAATGCCCGTGAGCTGGTACTCGACCGGATCCTCGATAGTGACGATCTTGTCCTCGGTCGATTGAATCTCGGAAAGGCACGCGTACAGGGTTGTGGTCTTGCCCGAGCCGGTCGGGCCGGTCACGAGCACCATGCCGTAGGGCTCGCGAATGAACTTGCGCAGCTTGCGAATCGTGCCTTCGTCGAAGCCCAGGATCGGCAGCCGCAGGTTCTTGAACTCCTTGTTGATCGACTCTTTGTCGAGAATTCTGATGACGCAGTCCTCGCCGTGCACCGAAGGCATGATCGAGACTCTGAAATCGATCGTGCGCCCCTGGAAACGAAGCTTGAAACGACCGTCCTGAGGCACCCGCTTTTCCGCAATATCGAGCTCGGACATCACCTTGATGCGGCTGATGATGGTCTGGTGATGCCGCTTGTCGATCGGCTCCATCGCCTGGTACAAAACACCATCTATGCGGTACTTGATGACGACTTCGCTGTCGCGCGTTTCGATGTGAATATCGCTTGCGCGGCGCTGAATGGCGTTGAGAACCGTCGAATCGATGAGTTTGATGATCGGACTGGTGTCGGCCGAGATCCGATCGATCGAAAGCACCTCGCCGCTGTCGCCATCGTCTTGAACCAGCTGCAGACGAAAATCCTCGGTGGCGTCATCCAAAACTCTCTGAGCGCTCTCCGACTTCTGGAGCACATCTTCGATCGCGGAGCCGGCTCCGACCTTGAGGTCGATCGGTCCGCCGAGCAGAAGTTCGATCTCGTCGATTCGAGTTACGTCTGTCGGATCCGCGACCACGATGGTGATTCGGTCATCTTCTCGACTCTCCGGAATGAAGCCGTAACGAAGCATTACGTCGAAGGGAATCGACCGGAAGAGGTCATTGTCGACGGTGAACCGATCATGGGCAACGAACTCGAGATCGTGGCGGCTGGCAAGTTCGGCCGCCCGCTTCTCGTCGCTCGCACGCTCGGTTGATTCCGCAAACACTGTTTCTTCCATGGTTCCTCCGGCCCTATCTCGGTCCGGCCTGGCTCAGCATACTGAAGAGCGGCAGATACACCGAAATCAAAAGGACCGCCACGATCCCGCCCATCAAAACCAGCATGATCGGTTCGATCAGGACCAAAACTCTCTGCAGCAAGGTGTCGACCTCTTCGTCGAGAAAGTCCGAGGCGTTGCCCAACATCAGATCCAGACTGCCGGTCTCCTCGCCGACCTTGGTCATCTCGACCACAATCTCCAGGCTTTCGCCGCACGCTTCCAACGCGGCATAGAGCGCCATACCCTCGCGAACCTTCGGAATCATCGGCGCCAGCACACGCCGCATATGCGCGTTTCCAACCGCCGCCACCGAATCCTCCAGAGCCGGAATCACCGGAATACCTCCGGCCAGAAGCGTTGACAGGGAACGCGCGAACTCAGACATCGCGAGACGGCGAAAGACCGACCCCAGGATCGGCACCTTGAGCTTCACTCGATCCAAAACGCGGGCGCCCGACGGCGAGCGCGACCAAGGCCCTCCCACCCCGGCCAAAAGCGCGATGCCGATCAGGATGACGACCCAGTAGTCGCTGATGAAGCCGGAAAAACCGAGCGTAATCCGCGTGATCAGCGGCAGCTCGGTGTCGAGCGCCGAGAAGAACTCGGTGAACTTCGGCACCACGTAGATGCCCATAACCGCGATCAATAACCCCGAAAGGATGACCAGGGTCGCGGGATAGACGAGCGCCGAAACCACCTTGCGGCGCGCCTCTGTTACCAGCTTCAAGTAACGCACAAACCGCCTGATCACGACTTCCAGTTCTCCGCTTCTCTCGCCGGCCTTGAGGGTCGCCGGAAACAGCTGCGGCAACGACTCACCGTGCTTCGCGAACGCCGCCGAAAGCTCCGAGCCGTCCTGCACTCTTCTGACCACGTCGTCGAGGATCTCCTTGAAAACCGGCTCGCGCTGGCGGTCGGCCATCAGGCGCAGCCCCTGTAGGACCGGAAGCCCCGAGCGCAGCAGTGCGGCAAACTCCTGATTGAAGAGCAGCAGAACCGGGTTAGGGACCTTCTTGACCGATCGGCCGAAGGACGGCCAGGTCACGCCGATCCGCGGCAATCCGCGACGCCGGATCTTGAGAATGTGGTACCCGCGCCGCTCGAGTTCCGATCGGACCAGGTCTTCCGATCGTCCGTCATGGAGTTCCTCCACGATGCTGCCCCCGGCGGTTCCCAAAGTGCACAGGAACTGCATCCGCTATTTTTCCGTCACGTCAGCCGTTCGCACGGGCAGACTCTCGATGACCAGCATGAGCGCCACGTCACTGGCCTCGCTCGGCGCCAGACCCAGCACCATGGGTTTCTCGAGATCCAAGTTGAGATTGGCGTGAATCAGCGGCACGAACTTGCCCTGCGTCCTCCGAGACAGCCGGAAGCCCTCGAGTGAGGCGTGCGCGTCCGAGAGCAGATGCCGAAGCCGGAAATCGACCCGGTAGCTGTCGCCGAGATCCTGCACCACCGCCATCCCGTCCTCGATCGAGAGTTCCGAGCCCGCGATCAGCGAATAGCTCTCGTACTTGAGCAGGTCATGCAGACGCGCGAGCACTCCGGCCGGAAGCTCGGGTCGAGGACCTGACGGCTCACCGCTTCGCTGGGCTCGAATGATCTGGACTCTCAAGCGCAGAGGATCGAACGGATGGTCGAAGGCCAGAAGCTGGGGGCGAATCCGCTCCAGAACTCGCGCCGTGTCACGAACGACCAGCGCATTACCACCCGGCTGAAGCTCGACGGCACCGCGACTCGACAGAAGAGGCAAAACCAGGCCCAACGCCTCGGCGGCGCCACGATGCTGAAAATTGTGGGCGTAGGCGATGAGTACTTCTTTCTCCGCGTCCTCGACCTGCGCCCTGGCTGCGCCCGCGGCGCTCACTGCGATCGGCGCGATCAGGAAAAGAGCCGAACAGGTACTACAGATCCAGCGTCTCATGCACCACCATCACGAACGCAAAGTCTTCCTGGCCGAAATCGTAGACCCGGGCCGCAGCCGGCACCAGGGACCCCAGGGTCGGCAGCGACAGGTCGAGCGCTACCTCGGAGACTGCAAAAAACTCTTCCTCGGCAGCCGGCGCGATGCCGTCGGCCTTGGTCGCCATCGATTCAGGGGCGATCGCAGCCTGGAACGGCCCGATCGTTCGGAGCAACGCGCCGCCGGCGACCAGGACCGAGAGCCCGGCTGCGGCAATCGCGACCCGCATGCCGGCCCGGCGCTTATGAACAGCACCCTCGACCGCCCGGATCCGGCCGGCCTCCAACACATCTCGCTTGAGGTCCGCGATCTCGCGGCTTCCAAAACTCGTCCTCTCGGGTGGGTCCGATGGGGCCGACGGTTCAGATGATTCCGATCGCTGCCACCGGCTTGTCCGGCGGCTTGTCCGGGTCGTTCGGCTGACGGCCCAACTCGGATCGAGTAGAAAGGCCCGCTCGGCACAGCTCGGGCAGCACGCAAAGTGGCGCTCGGCCGATAAGCGTTCCGGCGAGCCCTCCCGCAAGAGACGGTCGGCATACGAGGCCAGTTCGTTCCAGGTCTCGCAGCTCACGTTGTCGCAGCTCCCGGTAGGAGTCCGGTCGGTCGCCTTTTCACACCCATCACGCTCTGCTCTCCCGCGCGAGCACCGCGTACTCGGGAAAGCGCCGGCTCAGCTCACGCCTAAGTTTCGTCCGCGCCGCAAACAAGTGATTCCTGACCGTCGACTCCTTGCACTCCAAAACGTCGGCGACCTCCTTGGAGCTCAGCCCCTCCACTTCGCGCAACCAGAAAGCCTTACGTTGCCGCGCGCTGAGGTCGCTCGCCAGATCTCTCAGAATCGCCAGGGTTTCGCCGGCCATCACCGACTCGAAGCCACCCTCGGGCTTGCTGTGCACCGCGCGCAGGTGGTGACGCACCGGCTCCGCCTTGCGCCGGCGCGTGCTGCGCGCGCGAATGTAGTCGATACCCAGGTTGGTCGTGATCCGGTAGAGCCACGTGTTTGCGCTCCAGCGAGCGTCATAGCGCTCGCGGTGCTCCCACGCGCGCAAGAAGGCGAGCTGCACCAGATCCTTGGCTTCTTCCCGATCGCCGACTATTCGAAACGCGAGATGGAGGAGCGGCCCGGTCTTGCGATCTACGATCTCGGCAAATGCCCCCTCATCGCCCCGGCCGACAGCCGAAAGCAACTCGCTGTCCGTAGTCGGCGCGCTCCGGGCATCGGAAATCTCTCTGGGGGCGAGGTCTGACATTGCAACTCGTTAGTTTGTACGAAAGTGGAGAGTGCCGCGTCTAGCCGGACCTTGCGGTCAGGGTTCGGTCGAACAAACAATTATACTGGAGCCTCAGACCGGCTCGGCAATGTGGCTTCTCTATCAACTCCTGTACGCCTTGGCCGCTCTCGTCGCGGGTCCGTGGCTACTGTTGTGGCGCGGCCGTCACTACCTGACCAGCCTGCGTCCGAGACTGGGTGGCGTCCCCGTCGCGCCGCGACCGACCCTCTGGGTGCATGCCGTCTCTGTCGGCGAGGTCAACGTCGCTGCAAGCCTGACGTCTATCCTCCACGGCAAGCACGCTCTTGTCGTGACCACGGTGACTCCCAGCGGCCAGGAGCGCGCCCGCAGTCGATTCTCGAGCGACCTGGTCACCTATCTGCCGTTCGAATTCGGCTTCGCGGTCCGCAGATTCTTCAACCGTCTGAAACCGGCCGCTCTGATCCTCTGTGAAGGCGATCTTTGGCCGCTGGTGCTGCGCGAAGCGCAAAGACGGCGGATCCCGGCCGTGGTCGTCAACGCACGGATAAGCGATCAGAGCTTCCGGAGAATGCGCTTCTTCCATCGGATGCTGGCGCCAATCCTCGAGCCGATCACCGCCTTCGCGGTCCAGACCGATCTCGACGGCAGCAGACTGAAAGCACTCGGAGTCGATCCGAACAGGATCACGGTGACCGGCAATCTCAAGTTCGAAGTCGGGTTGCCGGCCGAGTTGCCCGAACTCGAACAAGCGATCATTGGGCTCGCGCAAGGTCGCCCCATCCTGGTGGCGGGCTCGACGATGCGCGGCGAAGAAGCGCAGGTAGTCGAGGCCTTCGAGCGCCTGGGCGGCGGCGATCGGGCCTTCCTCGTGCTGGCCCCTCGCCACCCCGAACGCTGGCCTCGGGTGGTCGCAAGGCTCGCCAAAACCGGCCTCGGCTTGCGTCTACGATCGGAAATCGACCTCGAGCATCTCGGCACCGCAAAACACCCGCCTTCGAGGATCGACGTTCTCGTGCTCGACAGCCTGGGCGAACTGGCCGCCGTCTACGGCATGGGCGTCGGGGCCTTCATCGGCGGCACTCTGGTTCCGACCGGAGGCCACAATCCCATCGAAGCCGCGTGCCACGGGGTGGCCCTTGCCGCCGGGCCGTCGATGCACAACTTCAAGGAGATCGAGGCGCGCTTCGACGACGACAACGCCTGGCAGCGGGTGCAGAACGCCGCCGATTTGGCCAGGGTCTGGGACCAGTGGCTTCGAGATCCGCAGGCTGCCGCAGCGCTCGGCCGGCGCTCCGCCCGGGTATTCGAAAGCAACAAGGGGGCTCTCGCCAAGACCAGAGCATTCCTCGAACACCATCTCGAAGAGGTATCGGCGGCTTGAACGACCCCGCACGGTTCCGCGCGCCGAGGCCGCCGCGTTCTCCCTGGCAATTGTTCTACAACGCAGTTCATCGAATGCGCCGACGCTGGTATCGCCTCCACTCTTCGAAACTGCCACTCCCGGTCATCAGCGTCGGCAACCTGCATTGGGGCGGCACCGGTAAAACCCCCCTGGTCGCCGCCATAGCCCGACATCTCACCGCGACCGGCCGACGGGTCGCGGTGTTGTCCCGGGGCTACGGCAGACACGCAAAGGGCGTACACGTGGTGAGCACGGGAGGCGGTCCCTTGTTGGGTCCGCGGGTGGCCGGCGATGAGCCGGTCGCGCTGGCCGCCGAACTTCCGGGAGTGGCAATAGTCGTCGGCCGTGACCGCTACCTTGCGGGCCGGCACGCTATCGAACGGCTTCCCGAGCGACCGGACTGCTTCGTGCTCGACGACGGCTTCTCGCATGTCCGCCTGCAACGCGATCTCGACATCTTGATCTTCCCCGCGCGCGATCCCTTCGCAGGCGGCCGGCTGCCACCCTCCGGACGGCTACGGGAACCTCTGGCCTCGGCAAGACTGGCCTCCGCCGTCATTCTGTCCGGAGTCGAAGCGACGGAAGCGGGCCCCGATCCACCCGACTGTGGCAATCAACTCGCTCGGGCCTTGGTTCCCTACGGCTACCATGGGCCCGGTTTCACCAGCCGTACCCGCGAACTCGACGCTGTTACAGAACGTCACCAGCCGCTGCCGGCCGACGCCTCGGTTTTCCTGGTAACCGGGATTGCGCATCCGATTCGCTTCGCAGAAAGCGTCGCGCGGCTTCCGAACGAAATCATGGGAACGCTCGAATTCGGCGATCATCACAGCTACGGCGAAGCCGATCTGGCAAGGATCGAGAGCGCGGTAAGCGACGCCGGCGCCAACTGGATCCTCACTACCACCAAGGATTACGTCAAGCTCCTCGGCCGCCCTGCAACGCCGCTCGCGCATTTGCCCATTCGAGCCGAGCCGGAGGGCGGTTTTTGGACTTGGCTCGATGGCGAGTTGGAGAAACTCTCGTGAGCCGTCAGGCGCCCCTGTCGCACCGCTTGATGGGCAGCATCGGCGAACTCGTGGGTTCGCTGTTCTTCGTTGGCGGCGCATCGAGACGGCGCATCACCCGCCGTAATCTGTCTCTGGCTTTCCCCGAGCGCACCGCCCACGCGCTCGAACCGATCGCTAGACGCTCTTTTCGTCACTTCGGCGCCGCGATCCTCGAGTCGTTTTCACTCGCCCGCCTGAGCGCCGAGACCATCTGCCGGCTGCTGAGCTTCGAGAACTGGCAACATTTCGCCGAGGCCGAATCCGAGAACCGGGGCGTGATTGTCTTGAGTGCCCATCTCGGCGTCCAAGAAGTGATCTCCAGCGTCGTCAGCCTCTATCGCGGCCCCATGCATGTCATCGCTCGGCCGTTTTCGAACGCCGCCATCGACAGGAAAGTGCGCGCCATGCGAGAACGCTTCGGCAACCACCTGCTGCCGAAACGTCACGCCGCGCGGGGTATGTTGAGGGCGCTGGATCAAGGCGGGCGGGTTGCGATCCTGATCGACCAACGCGTGCATCCGCTTCAGGGAGTTCAGGTGCCGTTCTTCGGGCGGCCGTCGTGGACCAGCCCTCTGCCGGCGCAGATTTCGCTGCGCAGCGGTGCCCCGGTCCTGCCGCTCTTTGCCTACCGACTGCCGGGCGGTCGCTATCGGATCGTCACCCATGCTCCGATCCACCCAACCCGCCCGACCGGATCGGGCCGTTCCAAACCGTCCGATTCGGAAGTCGCGGCGCTCACCGCGCGCTACACCGAGGTCACCGAACTGGCGATAAGGCGAGAGCTCGACCAGTGGCTCTGGATGCATGATCGCTGGAGACGTCATTGAAGCCGTCGCCGAGGCCGTCCTCGACGACTCTGGCCTCGACCCCTCTGCCCTCGAGGACTTTGCCCTTGAGCACTCTGATAGTCGCGCCCAATTGGGTCGGCGATACCATCATGGCAATTCCTGTGCTCGATG
>JADFQD010000087.1 GCA_022561975.1 Acidobacteriota bacterium | reverse complement strand
CGCTGTGCGCTGCGCCGTATGCGTCGTCGCCCACCCCTCGTTGAATCCTTCTGGAAACAAGCCGAACTCTTCTGAAACGTCACTATATTCTGCAAAGATCAGTAGGTACCAGCCCTCGTTCTTCTGGAACACCACCACAGGCAGCTACGTCCGGGTGCACTCGGCCCGGTCGGTCACCTTCAATGAGGACCTAAGCAAAGCCATCTGGTTCGGACGTTCCGACCCCAGGACCCAGGACCGCGATCTCTACTGGATAGATCTCTCGACCTCCGATCCGCTACCGGTGAAGAGCCCAGCCACGATCCGCGTTGCGACAAAGTTCCTGTCCGTGTCGCCCACCGGTAGCCGTGCGGCGCTCTGGGGTGGCAACCAGCTCTCGGTCATCGATGTGGCTTCGGGTGTGCCGATCCTGACCCGAACGATCGAAAAAGGTCCTCTCCTGGGAGTTGTGTTTCTGGATCGTCAGACGGTTCAGCTGCTTCGCCACCAAAAACACGGTGCGAACGAGAAGGTCTTCCTGGTTGACACAATTGACCTCGAAACCAGCGAAACCAGCGCGATCATCACCGCACCACTACCGCGCTCCAACTGGTTTCATTGGTTTACAGAGAATCAAAGGCTGACCTGCGGCTCCACACTGCTCGATCTTGCCACCGGTGAGAGGATCGCCGACCTCGCTCCGGGCATTCCCCGGAAGGAGAGCGGGCGTTACTCACACAAGTTTCTCTCGGATGGCCGGATCATCGGCTATAAGCCGTTCGGTAAGAGCGGCTCGCTTTTTCTGTATGACCGCGATGGCAAGAGTCTGCGACGATTCGAGCTTGGCCCGGCGCAATATGTATCGGTAGGCGGGCAACCCAGCCGAGAGGAACTACTCGTCTCCATGAACACCGGAGGCGACCGATCCCACGGGTCCTGGACCACCTATGCCTTGAACCTGAAAGACGGATCGAGCCGGAACTTGGGTCCCATGCTTCCGATCTCGAGGCCGGAGGAGCAGCCCGGGTCTCGATCAACATCACTGTTCACCGACGCGAGCCGCAACCTGGTCGAGCTCGAAGAAGACGGGTCGTTCAGACAGTGGACTCGAGGCCGAATATCGCACGGATTCTGGCCTGGCTTGGGGCTGCCTGAAGTGTTCTAGACCGCTCGCTGGATTCGGGCGGCGCGTTTCTGCCACCGCTCCCCGCCCTTGGCGTTAGCTGAGCCGGCTCAACCGGTTGCGAGACCGCCGATACTGCCGAAAGCTCACCAGCCGGCCTTCGACTTCATCCCAGAGATGCAGCCTGGCGCTCCGGATACTGGTCCACAGCGTCAAACGAGTTACCTCGTGCAACTCGGGCACCTGAGTGAAGCACTCCTTGAGCCGGTAGTTCGGGATCGCCGACGCCAGATGGTGGACATGGTGGAAACCGATGTTGCCGGTGAACCAATGGAGGAATGCCGGTAGGTCATAGAGCGAGCTGCCCTCGATTCCAGCCCGGTGGAAATCCCACTCCTGGTGCTCGCGCCAGTAGGTGTCTTCGAATTGATGCTGGATGTAAAAGAGCCAGACGCCCAACGTTCCGCTGAACAGGATAATCGGTCCCTGCACCATGAGGAAGCGCTGCAAGCCGAAGAGTTGCCAACCGGCGAAGAGAGCCGCTGCCAGCGCGAGATTCGTCCACATGACACTCGCCCATTCCCGCTTCCAGGTACGTGGAATGTCGAGCGGTAGCCGCTGCTTCAGAACGAACTGGTAGAAGGGACCGATGACCAGCAGCACGAAGGGGTGCCGGTACACCCGGTATGCGAGCCGTCCCCACCATGACCTGTCATCGTATTCCTTGACGGTAATCGTTTTGACATCGCCCAGTCCTCGACGATCGAGGTCGCCCGACGTGCCGTGGTGAATCGCGTGGGTCCGACGCCAATAGCCGAAGGGGGTCATCGTCACCACGCCGATCAGAGCACCGACCGCGTTGTTGAGCTTGCGGGACTTGAAGAACGAACCGTGACCGCAATCGTGAAGAAAAATGAACAGCCGAATCTGGAACCCCACAGCGGGGATCGCCAGCAACAGAGTCAACCCGTACGAGAGCTTCAGGCTCTGGAGCATCAGGAACCAGTTGAGCGCGAGCAAGCCCGCCGTGGACAGAAGTTGGAACCAGGCCTTACGGTCGATCGCATCCATGTAGGGCCCGAGCAGCTTCTTCCAGTATTTCTGAACCTCGGCGGTGATTATTACCTGCAATGCGTTCTCCTCGGGGGGTAATTCGACTGCGCTCCACTCTAGCAGGTCGCGAGCTCGGCCCTGATCTCGTCGTTGTGCTCCCCCAGCCGTGGCGGGTAGCGGCGATAGGTAGGACCTGCCGGCGACATGTGTATTGGATTGGCAAGTGATCTCACGATACCGATCGCAGGGTGCTCCAGTTCGACCACCATCCGGCGGCTGAGAATCTGCTCGTCGGTCAGGGCCTCCTCGACGAAATTGATCGGTCCCGCCGGAATCCCGACCGCCACCAGATCTTGCACCCAGGCCTCGGCATCACGCCTAGCGAGCACCTCCTCGAGCAGCGGAATCAACTCCTCGCGATGCCGGTTGCGCTCGGGATTGGTCGCGAACCGTTCATCGACCATGATCGTGTCCTCGACCCCCAGGACCTTGCAGAAACTCGCCCACAGCCGTTCGGTTCCAATGCCGACGATCAACGGCTTGTCGCGTGCCTGCACCGGCTGGTACGGCGCGATCGTCGGGTGTGCATTGCCGAGCTTCGGAGGCCGCTCACCGGTCGCGAAATAGGTGCCAGCGATATTGGCGAGCCAGGTCAATTGGGCATCCACCAGCGCCACGTCCACGAACTGCCCTACGCCACACCCCGTGGCACGATTGTCCCGCGCATACAGTGCCGCCTGAATTCCGATCAACGCGTACAACCCCGCGCTGATGTCGGCCATCGCCGTCGGAAAGCGGATCGGCCCCGACCCGGGCTCGCCGGTTAGCGCCATCAGCCCGGACTCCCCTTGCGCGATCACGTCATACCCCGCGCGGCCAGCCTTGGCACCGGTATGGCCGTAGCCGCTGATCGCCGCATAAATCAGTTTCGGAGACCTCGTGCGAAGGCTCTTGGGGTCGAGTCCCAGCCGCTCGAGCGACTCCATCCGCGGGTTGTTGGTGATGAACACGTCGGCCCGCTCGAGCAACGCCAAGAGCACCTGGTGATCCTCGGCGGCCTTGACGTCGAGTTCGATGCTGCGCTTGTTGCGATTGACCGACAGGAAGTAGGCGCTCTCGCCCTCCAGAAACGGCGGCCCCCATTTGCGGGCCTGGTCGCCGACGCCGGGCCGCTCAACCTTGACCACATCCGCGCCCAGATCGCCCAGGGTCATGCCGCAGAACGGCCCGGCGAGCGCCTCGGTCATCTCGACCACGCGAACTCCGGTGAGCGGCGCGTCGGTGGGACTCATGCTTCGTGTCTCATTGGGGGTAAGGATACCCGAGCCCATACCTGGGCAGTCCTCAGACGGGCGCCAAATCCCGCACACAGGCGCTAGACTGACACGCTCGAAGGCTGGTTTGCAGAATCTCCCATGGCTTCGAACACGATACGGCCCCATGCGCACTCAATGAGGCCGGCTCCGGAGTGCCGATGCGAGTCGCCGTAATCGGTGGCGGTCTGATCGGGATGTTCGCCGCCTACCACCTCAGCAAGCGCGGCATCGAGGTGGTGGTGCTCGAGCGCCACCGAACCGGCGCCGCATGCTCGGCCGGGAACGCCGGCTGGATTACACCGTCGATCGCGGTACCGGTGCCGGCGCCCCACCTTCGCACGACATCCCTGCGCTGGCTCCTGCTCCCCGACAGTCCGCTCTACATCAAGCCGAGCGCCCTGCCCCGGCTCGCGCCCTGGCTGTGGAAGTTCTGGAGGCACTGCAACGCGGAGTCCTTCGAACACGGCTGTCGCGCGCTGGCCGAGCTCGGCGCCGACACCATGCATCAGTTCGACGAGCTGGAATCCGAAGGTCTCCAATTCGAGCAACAACGGGTCGGCCTCTTGATGGTCTTCGCCAAGCAGGCGGCCATGGACGCCGAGCTGAAGCGGCTCGACTGGGCCGGTTTCGAACCGCTCCTGCGGCTCACCCCTGAGGAGCTACGCGCAAAAGAGCCGGCTCTCGAGGGCCGCTACGCGGGAGCCATCCACGTCCCATCGGAACGCCACCTTCGGCCGGAGTTGCTCTGCGCCCAAATCGCAACCCGGATCCACGACGCGGGCGTAGAGATTCGCGAGGGCGTCGAAGTCCACGACTTCGCCTTCGACGGCGCCCACGCTCGGAGCCTCGACACCAGCAGCGGGACCATCCACGCTGACCGCTTCGTCATCGCCACGGGTGCGGAGGCAGGGCGGCTTTCCCGCCGCTGTGGCAGCAAACTGCCGATTCAGGCGGGCAAGGGTTACAGTGTCACGGTCGACAACCCGACCACCGCGATCGGAACGCCGATCTACCTCGACGAGACCAAGGTCGGCCTGGCGCCCTACAAGGGAGCGCTGCGGGTCGCCGGGACGATGGAGCTCTCGGGTATCAATCTCCGGCTCGATCGGCGCAGAATCGCCGCGTTTCGACGCAACGCCGAACGCGAGGTCCCCGGCATCTTCGACGGGGACAGAGTACGCGAATGGGTGGGTATGCGGTCGCTGACGCCGGACGGTTTACCGGTGATCGGTAGGCTGCCGAAGACGGACAATGTGTTCATCGCGAGCGGCCACCAGATGGTCGGCGTCAAGCTCGCGCCCAGCACGGGACGCGTGCTGAGCGAGCTGATCGTGGACGGCACGTCGAGCGTCGATCTCGAGCCCTTCGCTCCAGATCGTTTCTCGCGCTAGCATCGTGCGAATAGGCCCACAGCGCCCAGCACAGCCCAGAAATGCCGGCCCAGCACCGAAGGAGTCATGATGCCGAAAAAGGAAAATGAACGCGTACTGGTCTTCCTGCTGCGATTCGGCGCGATCCTGACCGGTTCGGCGTTTTTCACCCTCTTCATTCCCGAAACCACGATGGCCTCGATCCACGAGAATCTGGGGTTGGGAACGTTTCCGGCTTCTCCCCTGACCAATTACCTCACCCGTTCGCTCTCGGTGATGTACGCCTTCCACGGCGGCCTGCTGTTCGTGCTGTCCACGAACGTGCGACGGTTCAAGCCGGTGGTGCTCTTCGTCGGCTGGGCCACGGCGGTCCTGGGGGTCACGCTCCTCGCGATCGATCTGCGCGCACCGATGCCGGGTTGGTGGGTGTTCGCAGAGGGTCCGTGGGTGTTCGCGATCGGGCTTGTGATCGCCTGGCTGAGCCGCAGGATCGAGCCGTCGCCCTAGCCCAACCTGCTCACCAACGTTCTACTGCGGTGCACTCTTGCGCCCGATATTCGGTGAACCTTGGTCCCAGTTCTTGCGTATGTACTAAAGTAGCTCACTCGGCCAACCGAGAACGGAGCAAGAAGAAACCTGGCAAATGTCGATAACTACTGGATCGGACCCGGTGACCGGCGAGGAAGACACATGAGCGAGTCCTGCTGCTCGGTGACCGCCGCGGATCGCGGTGACTCCCGCTGCCCGGCGAGTGGGTTCGAGGGCAAGCCGGTCGACTGGACGACGGTCGCGGCTCTAACCAGTGGCCCGCTCCCGGCGAGGCAGGGGTTTCGGCTCTGCCGCGACCCGAACTGTGAGATCGTCTACTACGGGTCAGCGGAGGCGGTGCTCTTAACGCGCGACCTCAACGTTCAACCCGGATTCAAGAACGGCAGCGACGGACTCGTGTGCTACTGCTTCCTGCACCGCAAGGCAGATATCGCCGGTCAGCTCAGCGAGACGGGAGAGACGGATATTTTCGAGTCGGTCAAGGAAGAAGTCCAGGCCGGCAACTGCGCCTGTGAGGTGCGAAATCCCTCCGGAAAGTGTTGCCTCGAAGACGTACAGAAGACGATTCGAAGGCTCGAGAAGGAACTGGGGGTGACGGCATGAAGTGCCTCGGACCGACCCTGGCCCCCGAGGAGATCGCCGCCGTCCGAAAGAGCCTCGAGTTTGCGCCCGAACTCGAGGAGGCGGCCGAGCTCTTCAACCTGGCGAGCAACTCCACCCGTCTGAAGATCCTTTTCCTTCTCGAACGTCTCAAAGAGCTCTGCGTCTGCGACCTCGCCGAGATGCTCGGCGTCTCGGTCTCGGCCGTATCCCAACACCTGGCCAAGCTCCGGGCCTACGGCCTGACCACCACCCGCCGCGACGCGCAGACCATCTACTACCGGCTCTCGGATCATGAGTTTCTGGAAAAGCTCCGGGGCTCGTTCTTTGCCGAGATGGAGCCGGCCTTTCTGTCCACAGAGAGCTGACCACCGAGAGCTGACCATCGAGAGCTGAGATGCAGACGGCAGAGCGACTTCAGCTATTCCAACCAACCATCGAGCTGCTCGCGGTTCGTTGGGGCTCGGCCGGACCGCTACTGCCTGGCTTCGCACTCCTCGCGCTGGGGAAGCCTCTGCCCCTCGAGGAGATTGCCAAGGCCAACGGCACCGAGGTCGACCGGGTCGAGAGAGCCGTCAGCGTGGCCCGCTGTGAGCGGGATGCGCAAGGCCGCCTGATCGACCTCTATGGCATGACGCTGGCGCCGTCTCTCCATCGGCTCGAGATCCGCGACAAGATCCTGTTCAGCTGTTGCGCTCTCTGGACCCACGTCATTCCGAAGCTCGTCAACGCTACCGTGCAAGTCGAGTCCGTCGACCCGCTGCGACGAGAGTTGGTGCGCCTCTCCGTCTCGCCGGCCGGCGTCGAGTCCGTGGACCACCCGGGAGCCGCAGCAACCCTGGCGGTGGCAACACGAGAAGCGATCGATGACGATGTCTGCCGAGCCTTCTGCTGCCAAGTGCGTCACTTCGTCTCACGCGAGAGTGCCGAGGAGTTCGCGGCCGGAAGGCCGACGTGTCACGCCGTTGAGCTCTCGGAGCTCGAGGGAGCCGCCGAGCAGTTGCACCAAGCCATTTGGAGTGCCGTCGAAGGATGAGCCCGTCTCAATCAAGCAAGAGCGCCGTTGGCGTGGCAGCCGTGGGGGCGGGAGCAGCCGCGCTGGCCACCGCCGCCGGCGCCTGCTGCGTTCCGGTCATCGCGCCTCTGGTGGTTGCCGTTCTCGGCGCGAGCGGGGCGGCCTGGGCCGCAGGGCTCAAGCCCTACAGCCTTGCCATCCTGGGCGTTGCGGGCCTGCTGCTCGCCTACGGCTACCGGATCATCCATTGGCCAAGGCACGCTGCCACTGGGGAGGCGTGCGCGGTCCGACCACCGCTGAGCCCCCGCTTGGTCCTCTGGGTCGCCAGCGCGCTCTGGGCCGTGGCTGCCTTCCTAAACCTCGCGCCCCGAGTCCTGAACTTTCTGCTGTGAGAGCCGCGTCCTGATGGGTAAAATCATCAGCCGGCTACTGCGGTGGGACGTTGCGCTGGGCGTCGCGATTCTCGCGATCATCGGCGTGGTCGCGCTTTTTCCGCAGGCCGAGGAGGATTCCGGCTACCCCACGATCGCAAGCGACCTCGAGCCGCTACGCGCGGCGTTCAATGCCGACCCCGGCAACGTCAGAGCTGTCCTGCTCGCTTCGCCGACCTGAGGCGTCTGTCTTCGGGGGGTCTCCGAAGTCAAAAAGAGCCTCTTGGTCGAGGTCGGGATCGAAAACCTCTCCGTGCACGTCGTCTGGTCGAGCCAGCTCGGCGCGAAGGCAAAGCACGTCGCCGGCGGCGCCGAGCTGATGCAGGATGCAAGAGCCAATCACTATTGGGACCCGAAGAAGAGAGTTGGAGCGGCTTTTCAGAGACACATCGCCGACCTGAGTTCCCCCGCCTGGGATGTCTGGATGCTGTTCGCGCTCGGCATCCTCTGGGAGGGAGAGACTCCTCCGGCACCCACCTGGTGGGAACATCAGCTGGGTGGCCTCGATGAGTCTCTGCGCCTCGACCCCGATCGCTTCGCTCGAAAGGCACTCGAGATGAGCGCCACCCTGGCAAGAAGGTCAGGCTAGATCCGTTCGACCTCGGCCAGGAAGCGCTCCTGGCACTCCCTCGACTCGGCGACAATCCCCCCCGAGTCATGCGCCAACGCCAGCCAGCATGGCTAGGAATCGCTGAGTCCGCTCGGACCCGACGCCGAGGAGACTTGCGGGTCGCTCTTGTCACCGCCTAAATTACGTCGCCTTCGTGGTTTTCATATACTGGTCGTCCGTGCCATTGGTCGGTCGCACCCTTTCCAATTACAGAATCGTCGAAAAGCTGGGCGCCGGCGGGATGGGTGAGGTCTACGCTGCCGAGGACACTCGTCTGAAAAGAACGGTGGCGCTCAAGGTCCTAGCGCCGGCCTACGCATCACATCCCGAGCGGCTCGCCCGTTTCCAGCGCGAGGCCGAAGCCGTTGCGGCGCTCAACCATCCCAATATCGTCGTCATCCACTCGGTGGAGGAGGCCGAGGGGATCCGGTTCTTGACGATGGAGCTCGTTGCCGGCAAGCCACTGAGCAAGCTCATCTTCCCGGGCGGTCTGGCGCTGGCTCAATTGTTCGAGATTGCAGTCCCGTTGGTCGATGCTGTCGCCGCGGCGCATGAAAAAGGCATTGTCCACCGGGATCTGAAGCCCGACAACATCATGTTGAACGAGCGTGGTGCGGTGAAGGTGCTCGACTTCGGTTTGGCCAAGCTTCGGGGGAAGGCCTCCGCACAGGCAGCCTCAGGCGACACCACCGAGACCCTGGCCCACGACGGTCGCATCATAGGAACTCTCGCCTACATGTCTCCCGAGCAATTGCGCGGCCAGTCGGTGAACCATCAGACCGATGTCTTCTCGCTCGGCGTTATCTTGCACGAGATGGCCACCGGCAAGCCGCCGTTTCAGGGCAAGTCGTCGATGGATATTGCCTCGGCGATTCTGACCCAGGAGCCACCGGCGGTAACGGATGTTCGCGACGATCTGCCCTTCCATCTCGGGCGCATCATTCGGCATTGCTTGGCCAAGGACCCCGCACATCGCTACCAGGCAACACAGGACCTGAGAGAGGATCTCGCCGAACTGGCGCAAGAGGTCGCGGCGGGTCGGGTCCGAACCTCCACGCTCTCGTCCGATTCACTTCGGGTCTCCACCGGAAAGAGCAGCCGTCGCTGGTGGCTAGCGGGCGCCGCGGTTCTGGCTGTGATGGCGTCGGTTTTCTTGGGTGTCCGGTTCCGGCAGAGCCGGGTTCCGCGCGGGTTCGACGTCATTGCGGTCTTGCCGTTTGCCAACATGACCGGCGATCCGAATCAGGACTACCTGGCCGAGGGACTGGCTGCGGGCCTGATCACGCAGTTGAGCAGCGTGCAGGGACTGAGCGTTATCGGACGCTCCGAGACGTGGAGCTATCGGGATCGTGGTCTGAGCCCCACGGAGATGGGAAGAGAGCTCGGCATTGCCGGCTTTGTCGAAGGTGAGTTGCATGCCACGCCGGAGGGGCTGCGTGCGGACATCGGCCTAGCCGACGCTCAGACCGGGGTCGTGGTGTGGTCGCACAGCTATACGGCGGACCGCGCCCGGATCGTTTCGATGCAGCAGGAGGTCGCCCGTGATCTCGCGCGGTTCGCGTCGATTCCGCTGTCGCGTAAGGAACGCAGTCGCCTGGCCAAAAAGCCAACGCTCTCGCCCAGAGCCTACGATTTCTACTTGCAGGCACAGCAGTTCCTGGAGGCGGTGGACAATCCGAGAGGGCCGGAGTTCGCGCGCGATCTCTACCTTCAAGCCGTTCGACTGGACCCGGAGTTCGCCCTGGCGGAGGTCGGTTTGAGCGAGGCTCAGCTGAAGCTCCATGAGCGAACCAAGGACCCGGACGCTCTGGCCGAAGCCGAGAGCCGGGCGCGACGGGCGCTCGATCTCGATGCCGAGCTGCCGGCGGCCATTCTGGCGATGGCCAAGGTCCATCGAGCGAGCGGCCGCTACGCCGAGTCGCTCGCCGAGCTGCGTCCGCTTCTGGTCAATCACCCGCGCCCGGACGAGGCCCACCGAGAGCTTGCCTTCAGCTACGAGCAGGCGGGCGACCTGAAGGCAGCCGAGAGATCCCTACGCTCCGCAGTCGCTTTGCGGAGCGACCACTGGCATCACTGGAATTCTCTCGGTGGCTTCCTGGTGCGCAAGGGCGACTACCCTGAGGCCCGGGCCGCCTTCGCCGAGGCGGTCTCTCTGGCACCAAGCGGCGTGGGCGGGCCACTCTGGAACCTCATCGCCGTGCGGCTGCGGGAAGGCGATTGGGAGGGTGCGATCGAAGACTTCGAGGCGTTGGAGGGACCGTTGGAAGACGCTAGGCTGGCGAGCAACATGGGCACGGCGTACTTTTTCGTCAATCGGCTCGAAGACGCCGAGACATATTACAAGCTGGCGTTGAGCCTCGAGCCGCAAGACCCGCTCAAGCACGGCAATCTGGCGGATCTCTACCTACGCCGCGGCCGCAGAGCCGAGGCGCAGGCGGAGTACAGCACCGCGATGAGGCTGGTGGCAGAGGCGTTGTTGAACAGCCCGAACAGCAACGAACTGCGAATCTCGCAGGCCCTCTATGCCGCCAAGGCAGGCGAGTGTTCGACGGCTAGCGGGCTCGCGCTTCGATTGAAAACGGATCTGCCCGCCACCGGCCAGAACGTCCACGACCGCGCTTTGGTGCACGCGCTGTGTGACGAGTTGGATGAGGCGCTGGCGGCGATTCGCGCAGCCGTTTCGCTGGGGGTGTCGGGCAAGCTGATCCGTCAGGAAGACGAGTTCGCGCCGCTACGCGAAGATGCGGAGTTTCTTGCTCTGACTGGCGCCGGTGCCGAGAACTCGGACGGCGCCCGGCCCTAGGGGTGAATCTCGATTCGCGGGTCGGTCTTGCAGAGGCAGTCGCCTTTCGTATCGTCCTCGGTGCACTCGTAGACAGTGATCCGGTAGAGCCACGTCAACTCTTCGGGGTCTAGGTCATCCGGGTCCGGTTTGATGCTCGTGGTGTGATTGTCGTTGCACTCGATCGGGTCAACGGTCCCGAGCCAATTCTCGTCAGAATCCTCTCCCTTGTACTCAATCTCCCACCAGTACTCCCCTCTTTGGGCATCGTCGATCCACCAGCGTACTTTCTGGGGTTTTCCGCTGTTGCCGGGCCCCTTCCAGATGGTTCCCTTCGGTGGGATCGTCTGCACGCAGACGTCGCCCGCCCATTCCTGGGCACAGGCGTCGTCTTTGCCCTTGTAGGTCAAATCGACCGCCGTGGGTGCATGCCGCATAGCCGAACCGGCGCCGAACGCGGTCGGCTCGGGCTCTTCCAATGCCGTACCGACTTTCGGGCCGCCGCCTGCATCTTCAGGTACAACCCCTCCTGCGGCTCCGTCTTCGGTTTTGCTCTCGGCGCAGCCGACGGGCAGTAGAGACGCCAGCAGGCACAGCGCCAGCGCGAACACTGGATAGCGAACGCTCCATCGAGTCATATCAACTCCCCTTTCTGTCAACCATTTGTAGCGTAGGGAGCTCGTTCATGTCAAGGCTGGCGCTCCGCCTGTCTTAGGCTCCGTCGAAAAGAATGGCGGAAGTGCATGGGAATCGACACGAGCCTAGATGCAGTATCCTGCGCCAAGCACCGCAGCCGCCGAGGCGGCGTCGCCCGCCGCGCCGGTGCCCTCCTTGCCTCTGGGGAAGCAAACGAAGCATCCGCCAAACGAGAGGCCGCTCCCCGGTGGCCGGCAGAGAGCAGGCCTCTCCTTCGCCAGCGCCCGCTGCGCCCGAACGAGCTGATCGACCGTTTCAGGCCACTCCACGGACGACAGCCGCGCCCGGCGCGCTCGGGTTCGAAACTCCGCGAATCTGTGTCCAGATCAACGGCGCCGACGAGACGGACGATGGCCTTCCGGATTGGGGAAGATGCCAACTTGTTTTATTTTGGGGCAGCGACCATGCGGCACCATCCCTGTTGTGGACCCGTACCAATTTGCCGTACGATATAACGGAGTCGAGTAGCCGAGGTTGAACGATGGCGGAGCGTGACAACGGCGAGACGCAAACTCGCCAGCGGGTGCGGGTGCTTCAGGAGGCCTTCGCTGAACAGCTTCCGAATCGTATCAAGCAGATTGGGAAGGACTGGCGGAGCCTGCTCGAGGAGGACAGGTCTGGGGCCGCCCTCCAGTCTCTGCAGATGAAAGTCCGCAGCCTGGCGAGCTCGAGCGGTAGCTTCGGCTTTGCCTCGCTGGGGGACGCTGCGCGACGACTAGAACTCCTCCTGAAAGGCGTTGTCGTCAGGCCCGAAGCCCTCACTCCCGAGCAGGCAGCGAGGATCGAACAGGGGGTTACGGATCTCAAACGGGCGTGCCTCGAATTCGCCGGCGCCGGCGTGGTAGAGGTCCTGGACGCTTCGGCCCTGGACCTGGCCATCGCCCACGAGAGAGCCAGCCGGGTCATTTTCTTGATCACCGGCGACGGCCAGCTCGCGGCCGACCTGGGCTTCGAGATCGGCTGCTTCGGCTTTCTGGTGCGCAGGATCCCCGATCTCGAAGAGCTCGAGCGGCACCTGGATCAGACGCGACCCGCCGCCATCATTCTGGATGCCGAGCCCTTCGAGGAGCGTATGGTTGAAGCCGCCCGGGTGAACGCGCTCCGACAGAAGCGAGACGGCTCGATCCCCGTGTTTGTTCTCGCCTCGCGCACCGACTTCGAGTCCCGCCTCGAGGCGGTGCGCTCCGGCGGCGATGCGTATCTGGTCAGGCCGCTCGAAGCCCGCAAGCTGATCGACAAGCTCGAGGTCCAGCTCCAGGGCCCGTTGTCGGAGCCTTATCGGGTTCTAATCGTCGAGGAGGACTACTCGGCGAGCCTTGACTACTCGCTCACCCTGCAGGGCGCGGGCATGACCACCACCCTGGTGCATGACCCCATGAAGCTCTGGGAATCGTTGGTGGAAGCCAGACCCGATTTGATCATGATCAGCCTGTCGCTGGCCGGGATCAGCGGTTTTCACCTGGCGGCCGTCATCCGCCAGCAGGACGCCTACATGGAGATACCGATCATCTTGTTGTCGGCCGAGAGCGGCTTGGGCCGACAGATCGAGGCGATGCGGGTCGAGGCCGACGACGTCTTGGTGACACCGATCTCGTCGGACGTGCTCATCTCGTCGGTGGGCAACCATGTGCAGCGGGCCCGCGCCTTGAAACGCTTCGTCTCCACCGACAGTCTCACCGGATTGCTCAGCCATACCAGCTTCCTGACCAAGCTCGTGCTGGAGGTGGACCGGGCCCTCGCCAGCAACAGCCAGCTGGCGTTCGCTGTCATCGACATAGACCATTTGCACGCCATCAACGAGACCTACGGGCATCTGAGCGGCGATTCAGCGCTAACGAACCTGGCGGGATTGCTGAAGCAGCGGATGAGGCGGAGCGACGTGCTCAGCCGCTATGGCGGTGACGAGATCGCCGTCGTGATGCCGGCAACGAGCGGCCACAACGCGGTGAAAGTCCTCGCTGGAATCTGCGGCCTGTACGCGGAGATCCGCGAGTACTCGGCTAGTGCCGTCTACTTTCCTACGTTCAGCTGTGGTGTGGCGGCCCTGCCAGGGTACGAAGACTGCTCAGCCCTTCGGCAAGCGGCGTTGGATGCGCTCGACAGCGCGCGGCGGCAGGGGAGGAATAGGGTGGTTCTGGTCGAGACCTAGCCTGCGTTTCTCACCGGTCGTAGGTGCCTGTAGACGCAAGGCTTGCGACGGAGGGCACCGCACACGTACTCGATACCTCCCTCAGGTCTCCGGTCAATCGGTCAGCGAGCCGCGTCAGCGACGAAGTCAACGCAGCGGATGCAAGCGCATAAGGCCGCATGACGTGTGGTCGGTGAGAAACGCAGGCTAGATCGGCTATGGGGCGGGCGTAGCGCCGGAGCGAGCGGCGAAGAGGTGCTCCACCTCCGCCAGCAGGGTGCCCGCCTTGTCCGGGTCGGTACGATCCATCTCACCAGCGAAGTACAGTACGAGATTCGGTTTCGAACGGACAAGGCGTAGCAGACCGAAGCGATCAGGGCTCGGCAGCTTGATCTGCAGGACGTGATAGCGGGAGCTGCCCACCATCGCCTTGAGTCGTTGTCTCGCCATCTGGCCGGCCCGAACGGCGGCCTCGGCGAAGCGCGGATCGAGGCTCACGTGCAGAAAGCAGGTGGAGCGATCCATGTCCACCACGGCCGCGCCGATGGCGCCGTCGAGACCCAGAAGCGCCAGCAGTCCCCGCCTGATCTCGACGAGCTCGGCCAAAGCGGACGGTCCCTTGGCCGTGTGTTCTCCGCTAACGATCTGGAAGGACTCGGCCCCGGGCGTCAGCGCTTCGGGCCCAAGTGGACTCTCACCCGTGACCTGGTCCTGCCAGAAAGCCGCTTCCAGAAGCAGCCGCGGCAGGGCGGCGTTGATCGTCCGGTCGACCTCGGACCCAGGCTCCTCAGCTTCGAGTTGCGGATCTTCCAAGGTGAGCAGCGCGTAGAGCGCCCGCCTTCCACGCAGCTCACCGGCGACGGCGTCGAAGATCTCTCCATCGACGAGGTCGACCCGCCCCATCCCGCTCTTCGCCTCCACCTTTAGCGAGCAGCTCCTGGTCTCGCTGTTGAGCAGTTGGAGGAAGCCCGCCAGGGAGACACCCTCGATCGGCCCCCGGGCGGCGGCCGAGTTCAGCTGCCGGATGATGTCGACGAGCGACTCGGCGGCATGAGGCTTCGGCAGGTAGCGAAAGGCCCCCTCTGCCGTGAGGGCCTGACCGACCCTGCCCGAGTCCGCGGTCCCCAGGACGACGATCTCCACCGAAGGATGGTGTTCCAGGATGTAGACCGAGAGCTCGAAGCCGTCCATCACCGGCATGTCCAGCTTGGTGGCCACGAGATCGACCGGTCGAGAGTTCAGAATCCGCATCGCCTCGACGCCGTTGCCGGCTTCCAGCACGTCGCACTCATCCTCCAGGCGAGCGAGCCCCGAGACGAGAGTCTGGCGCGACGTGCTGTCGCTGTCGACCACGAGAAGGGTCTTCACGGCCGATTCCGCTTCTGGATGGTGACTGCCGCCTGGCTGTGCATGGCTCTTCTGCCCGCGCCCGGGCTGCCGCACCGGATTATTGCAGATCTTCCTGACCCGCCCGTCGACGTCGGGTGGGTAACCCCGCCAGCGTTGGAAGAAACCGCTCTCCTCGCCGACATAGCCCAGTTCGCGCCGGTACGCCGGTCGAGTCGGGGAGTGCAGATCCGGCCTGTGCCTTCTGTCAACAGAATGTAGTCATGCTGAACCGGGGCTAGGCTCCTTGCCGAGACCGTGCAAGCTTCTTGATGGTCTGGCTGCTCCAGCTCGCTCCGCTCCGCCCCAAAGCCCCAGCCGCTAACCCCTCTGACTCTCGCTCGTAATGTGCCACCAACGCAATCGAGTCCCAGCCTCGGCAGAGGCAAGTGCAACTCCGGTTCATTGGAAGTTATTGATTCTATTGGCGGAAGCGCATGGGAATCGAACCCACCCTCGACGGGTGTTCACCCGCCGAACAACGGTTTTGAAGACCGGGTACGTCCAAAACTCAGCAACGCCCAACGATAGCTAACAGCAACCGAATCAGTGGTTTAGGCACCTCGCCCTTGCTGCCGCTTTCTGCCGATAGCGGTCATTTGTTGGGGTCAAGTGTGCCAGGAGTGTGCCACGGGAAGCCGTGCTGAGCACCGGGGGCGTATGCCCCCGTAGCCGCTTTTCGCCCTCTAGTATTTAGTGAACGTATCCAGCACGGTGAAAGTTTTTCGCGACTTTTTTCGTCTAGCGTAGCTGCACTGAGGTTCCGTGTACCGTTTCATCGGTGGATGAAAACGAACACTTATCCCCAGCTCCGGGGCCGGCACACAGGGGATCCCGAATCGGCTAGCAGGACTGTAGGCCGGAGCGACCCGGTTTCGGTGGCAATTCGAGCCCTCATGAGCGTGCCGCAAGCTACTGAAAGGTCAGGGAAGCGAACCGCGGCGGCTGGTCACCGACAAGCTA
>JADFQD010000086.1 GCA_022561975.1 Acidobacteriota bacterium | reverse complement strand
TTCTCGGTCGTTTCTGCTCAAGTTGACAGTACCGGCAGCAAGCTTCCGAGAAGAAAGGGAGAGAAGTTGACCCAGTGTATGTGGCGCTAAGAGGCTGTCACGAAACAACTGACCTATCTTACCGTTTCGTTCCCGGATGTATCGTGTAATTCCAGTCACCGTGGAATGCATGGCGTTCGAGATGGATCTTTGCCATCTGCTGGTCCGTGATTGTGATGCCCTTGGGGTAGTGGTTCTTGTCGATTTCGGAGCGGACTCGCAGACCGGTCTTCGTGGTAGTCGATCCGATGAGGCTCACGATGGTAGCCAGGCTGACGAGCGGCTTGCCTCGCCAGTTCATGGCGATGTGGGAGAAGAGGCGGTGTTCGATCTTGTTCCACTTGCTCGTTCCTGGCGGGAAGTGGCAGACGGTGATCGAGAGCCTGGTGCGGTGGGCGAAGCGTTGAAGCTCCCATTTCCACAACCGAAGCCGCGAACCGTTGCTTCCGCCGGCGTCGGCCGTGATCAGCAGCGAGGTGGCTCCGGGGTATGCCCTGCGTCCCATCCGCCGCCACCAGCTGCGGATCGCGTTGACCGCAAATCGCGCCGTGTCGTGGTCGGTCCCAACACTGACCCAGCCTTCGTTGCGGTGCAGGTCGTAAACCCCGTAGGGGATCGCCTTGCCCCTCTCGGGGATAACGAAGTCGTGTACCCGAACCCGTTCGGGAGTGCCCTTCGGCCGCCATTGCCGACCCGGGTTCTTGAAGTCTCCAACCAACTCCTTCTTCTTCGTATCCACGGAGATGGCAGGCTGTTCCCCCTCGAGGCAGCGACGTGCCTGCCCGTTGATGTAGCGAAACTGCGCGTCGCGATCGGGATGATGCGACCCCTCTTTCGTCTTGCGATTCGCTTGCAGGCTGTAGCCGCTCTCGCCAAGCAGGTCGGCTACCAGGCGATGACTCGCCGGATGCCCCATCGTTCGCAGCTCTTGCGCCAGCCGACGCACGCTCTTGACGGTCCAGCGCAGAGGCGAGTCGGGTGCACCCGCGGTCGTGGGTTCCACCAAAGCCTCCAGATCCGCCACCAGAGTGGTGTCCTTTGCCGCTGCCCGCTTTCGGCCTCCTCCTGGACGGCGTACGCGGCCCGGGGCCAGGCTCTCGCACGCTTCGACTTGCCGAATGCCGCGAGAAATCGTCGACCGCGAGATCCCCGTTGCCCGCTCGACCATCGCGATCCCACCATGCCCCAATGCCAGCGCCTCAGTCGCTGCCCAGAGTCGACGCGAACGCTCGGTCAGCTCCGGAACCAGTGCCCGGTACTTGGCGTGAAGGGTCTCGATCTCCACGCATCAACGATATATCGACGACAAGATGAAATCAAGCAGTTATTTCGTGACAATCCCTAAGGTAGTTGATGGTAGCGCCGAGACCCTCGCCATGCCCGACGAGCCTCGGACCTCCCCCCGGCCGTTACGCTGGATCCGATGCGGTGCCCTCGAGCTCGACGCCCAACCCTTCGGCGATACGATTCACAAAGGCGAAATAGGCCGTAATCGAGCAGATATCGTGAATGCCGCGGTCGTCGAAGCCAAGGTCGCGCAACCGATCTACGTCGCCTGAGGTGACCGCGTTGGGTGATTCGGTCAGCTTGACCGCGTAGTCGAGCATCGATCGATCCGCCGGTTCGAGTCCGGCGACACGGTAGTCGGCCGCGAGTGCGTCCAGCAATAGATCCTGGTCTTCGACGCTCATCTTTCTCGCTCCCCACAACCTACGGAGTCCCGCCCCGTGATGGTGCACTCAGTAATGGCAGTGATTCCGGGCCGACACCACCAGCGCGATCATCTCGCGCTGAATGCGGCCGAGTGGCCCGGCGGCGTACATCAACTCACGATAGAGATCGTAGTGCAGCCGCATCGTCCGCGGATGCACTCCGTGGATACGCAGTATGTTGTCTTGGTCGGGAACCCCCTCAGATTCGGCAACGTCGACGTAGTCGATAAACGCCACGATTTTCTCCAGCTCTCGGCCATCCTATCGCCTTCGTGCCTCTTCGCCGGCTGCCTCGCCCCGGCAGCAACAGACTATCCGGAGTCGATAACGAACCGGCCGTCGGGCTGAACCAGCAACCGTAAGGTGACCGACCCGCCCGGGGGGATCTCGACCGCGATCGGCCGGTACTGGGCGGGTTTCCTGGGCCGGGTCAGATAGATCCGCAGATTGCGCGTGCCCTCCGGAAGTTCGATCCTCTCCTGGAACGAGCCACCCACGCCCTTGCGGACCAGGAAGTTTCGCTTCTCTACGAATCGATAGCGCCGGTTGAGCACCTGCCGGTCGTCGGAGAAAACCGTCAAAACGCCGCGCGGCTGAGCGCTCCTGAATTCGATCCGTAGCCACCCCGGACCGGTCGGCGGCGCGGGCTCGATGACCGGGGCGACTCGCACCAGCTTCGGTGTCGGCACTGGCGTCGCGACCGTAGCCGCCGGTTCCGAGCGACGGGCCCGACGAGATCGCCGGATCTTCCGACGCGCCTGCAGCAACGAAGACTCGAGCAGGTTCAGCGTATCCTCCGAGGCTTCGAGTTCGACCAGCTTGCGGATCGAGTTCTGCGCATCGACGAAACTGGCCCGGGCGATTTCGAGATGCGCCTGCTCAGCGAGCCGGTCGATGCGATCCAGCCGATCCATCTCGCGCTCGGCGGCGAGAAGCATTCTGCTCCTGCCGCCCTCTGGGCTCACCGGAAACAGCAAGTCGGCCTGATGCAAACTCGCTTGTGCGGCCGCCGTATCGCCGGAGCGAAACAAAGCCCGGCTCTCTACCAGCAAACCCACAACCTGGCGTCGTGCCAGGGCAAGAGTGTCGCCCCCTGACCGAGTGATCGGATTCACCTCTCCACCGCTTCCGAGAACCAACAAAAGCAGAGGTAGAGCTAGGACGAAAGTCGCCGCCGCGGCCAGGGCGGGCCGCGCTCGAACCACAGTCGCTCCCCGTTCGGCCCAGGCCCGCGACAACCCGCCCAACGCGCCCAACGCGTAGGCCGTCGCGCGTAAAACGGCGATTCCAACGGCGCGGGTCTTGGCAAGGCCGGCATGTACAGCACGAACGGCCTCGGGCGGACCCTCGGACGACACACGCGGAGGGACAGCCGTCCCGGCGTTCTGCCACTCGATTTCTTCGATTTCGGCCTCGAGAGGCAACCTCGAGACATCCTCTCGAGGATCCTCGATTCCTGGTGGAAGGGCAGATTGCATTGCAGGCGCGGAAACCGGCTCGAGCTGCGTCCCAGCTCTCGGTCTCGATGGCAGCGGCTGCGCTGTCGTCGGCGCCTCGGCCCGCTGGGGTAGCAGCGACAACGGCGCGGGCACCGTGTCATTCAAGACCGCCTGGGCTTCGACGATTTCGCGCACCGCCGCCGCCATAGCGACAGCGGTCCTGTAGCGATCCTGCGGTTCCCTGGCGACAGCGCGCACAAGGATTGCCTCTAGGCCCGGCATTATCGAGGGCACGAACTGCCGGGGAGGCGTGGGCTCGTCCTGCACGATCTTGCGTACCAGTTCGGCAATCGACGTCGCCTCGAAGGGTAGATGCCTGGTCACGAGTTCGTACAAGATGACGCCCAGGGAATAGATATCGGCAAGCGTGTCGCCCGGCTGGCCCATCACCCGTTCGGGCGCCAAGTAATTCGGTGTACCTAGGTTGCGGAGCTCAGTCGCGAGGTCTTCTCCCCGCAGCGCCGCGATGCCGAAATCGGCGATCTTGATCACCCCGTCATCGCCCAGCAAGATATTTGCGGGCTTCACGTCCCGATGGATACAGCCGCTTTCGTGGGCATAGTCCAAGGCCTGGGCAACCGCAGTCAGTACCTCACTGAGGTACTTGAGCGAGATCGGCTCCGGGTCGTCAAGGCGCTGGCGCAAGCTCTTGCCGCGAACGAACTCCATGGCAAGAGCTTCGACTCGTCCGTCGCGGTCTTCGATGATGTCGAAAACCGTAAGAATGCCCGGGTGCTCGAGCGATCCTACATTGCGTGCCTCGTTGATCAAGAGGCGCCGAACGGTGTCGGAATCCAGAGCCTTGCCCTGGATGCCGGTGAGCTTCTTGACCGCGACCCAGCGGCCGATCATCGGATCTCGGGCCAGATAGACTACGCCCATCGAACCCTTGCCGATTTCCTCCACAATTTCGAAGCGGCCGATTCTCTCCACTGTCGTAGCAGCGCGCGGCTCCCCCGCAAGGGGCTCGAAACCATGCTCTTGGGCCATTGAACTCATTGCCGAAATCTTCTCCGCCCTATTAGCTATCACTTGTCCTACCGAGGCCGCAGTGGAGTGGATCACTACCGCTTCTTCCTGCCGGAGAACTCTCGCAATGCGTCGATCGGTCGGCGGTCGGGCGCCATGAGCTTGATTGATTTGCGCAGCGCAGCTTCGGCCCCGGCAAGGTCATTCTCGCTTCCCAGAAGCAGCCCCAGGTAATAGTGGGCTTCTCCGCAACCCGGGTCGATCCGGACGGCCTCCTCGAGATCGCTGATCGACTGTTTGCGGAACCGGCTGGGCTCGAACTGGTCGCGCCGGTAGGCAAGCTAGGCACGGTACAGGGCGCTCTGGGGATCGCAGTCGGCGGCGAACTCGAGCAATTCGAGCGCCTTTCTGAGTTCGCCCTGCTCCGCCAAAACCAGTCCTTTTTTGAACTGGTCTTCGGAGTCTAAAAGATCCGTCGCGATGGCGAACTTGGCCTTCTTTCGATCGGCCTTCTGACCGCGAACGACCTTGCGGCGGTGAACGATCGCACCCCTACTTTCACTGTTCCTGACCTCCGCATAGGCCTGTGCCGCCTTCAGGAACAGGAGTTCGCCCTGCTCGGTGAAATCGGTCACCCCCATCGACGTCAGGGACCAGGGAGCGTAGGTCTCCGCAGCGCTCAAGTAGGCCTTGTCGATTTCCGGCACCGTGCAGGTCTCCTCCAGCTCGAGAAAATCGAGCGAGTCCTTGCGCCGGAACGACAGATAGGCCTCGACAATCTTGGTTTGCCGAAGGAGGAGCGCCTGATCGCTCTCAATAGCGATGTCGGAGGGACGCCGCCGGGCAGCCACCTCCGGCTGAGTTCGTTGGGCCGACCGAGTGAGTTCTCTCTTGGCGACCTCGCTCGCTGGCAACACCAGACCAAGCAGCGCCAGTGCGTACACGATGCGATCGACCTCTTCGCCCGGAAGCGAGATGACCGAAGCCAATTCCTCCAGACCGAGCGGCTGCAAACTCAGAGCCTGCACGACCCGCTCGGTGCGACCTGCGAAGCGAAGCTGACTGTCTTCGAAGATCGGCTGCGGATCGAGACTCACCGGCTCTTCGCGAAGTCTCGCGATGCCGGTGTTGATCTCGGCTCGAGGCGTCAACTTCAACACGCCGGTCAGAATCAGTTGCGGCGCGTTGATCTTGACGGTCGTGTCGGACGCGCCATCGTCTTCGACAAATTGGTATTCGCCGCGGCCCCAGGTAAAGCCATCGAGGAGCTTGCGCGCCAGGTTCTTCTGCAAGTTCTTGTAGACCTCCTGCGGCGACAGTAGGCCGCGCTGGACCAATATCTCGCCCAACGGTATCTCTCGACTCAGCGAGTCGGAAAGCGCACTACGGTAGTCCTCCTCCGATAGAAGCCCCTCGCCGAGCAGAAAGCGTCCGAAGGTCTCGTGCACCAAATTGGAGCGACAGCCGACCGGACTGCCCTCAACAAGAAAAATCTCCTTGGTGACCGGCTTTCGCACCAGCCGCAGGCTGCCTGTACGCCCGCAACGTGCCATCGCGGCCAGAAGTACCGCGTAGGAGGTGACCGCTAGATCGCCCCCGGCGACCCCTGCAATCTCGCCCCATTGCTCGCCTTTCGGTATCAACGGTGTCTCTCTCTCGAGATCTATCTTACGCCGTCGAAGGTAAGTCCCCGTCCGGCGCCCGGTTTTTTCGGCGCTCCGAACGCTACCATTGCGCCATGCCGAAGGGGCAACATGGCGACCGCAAGAGCCGGCTTGCCAAATACCGAGAGAAACGTCGAGCAGGGGCCACTCCGGAGCCGTTCGGAGCGGAGAGCTTCGAGCGACCGGGCCTGTTCGTGGTGCAGAAGCACGCCGCCACCAACATGCACTACGACTTCCGCCTCGAGATCGGTGGGGTGCTGGTTTCATGGGCGGTGCCGAAGGGGCCGTCCCTCGATCCCGAGACCAAGCGTTTCGCTGCAGCTACCGAAAACCACCCGATCGAATACGGAGACTTCGAGGGCTTCATCCCCAAGGGCAACTATGGCGCCGGAGCGGTCGTTCTCTGGGATCAGGGCCGTGCCGTTCACGAGATCGATCCCGAGGAAGGTCTGCGCGACGGCAAGCTCCTCTTCGAACTCCACGGCTACAAGCTACGCGGTCTGTTCACGCTGTTCCGGCTCAAGACCGAACGAGAGTGGCTGATGATGAAGAAGCCCGACGTGCACGCCACCGGGCTCGATGCCGAGGGCATGGGTGAACGGTCGATCTTCTCAGGACTAACGGTCGAAGAGCTTCGCGACGGCAACAGCCGAAAGGCCGAGATCACAAATCGACTCGAGGAACTGGGCGCCCGGCGTCGCGCGGTCAGGCCCGAACAGGTGAAGGTCATGCTGGCCCAGCTTCGTCCGGAGCCGTTCTCCAAAAAGGGATGGATTTTCGAGCTCAAGTACGACGGCTTCCGGGTCGTCGCCGGACGCGATCAGCCGATCGCGAGCGCCAAACCCAATGTCCATCTTCACTACCGGAGCCAACGCGAAGCTACCGCCGTCTTCCCCGACGTCGTCCGGTTCCTGAGCAAGCTGCCCTACAACCTGGTTATGGACGGCGAAGTCGTGGTCCTCGACGAAGCCGGTAAACCCAGCTTTCGACTCTTGCAGAAACGGGCGCTCCTCAGGCGCCGACGCGACATCCTGCAGGCCACCCTCCCGTACCCAGCGACCTATTTTGCTTTCGATCTTCTGGGCTTCGAAGGCTACGATCTGCGCGCCCTTCCTCTCATCGAACGCAAACAAATGCTGCGGCTAGCGCTGCCGCCCGCGGGACCGATCCGCTACGCCGACCATATCGAAGAACGTGGTGAAGCCATGTACAAGCAGGTCCACCGCATGGGCCTCGAAGGGATCGTCGCCAAAGAAGCGAAGTCGATTTACCGTGGCGGCCGGTCGCCAAAGTGGATCAAGGTACGCACCGAACTGAGCGGCGATTTCGTGATCGTGGGCTTCACCCAGCCGAAGTCTTCGCGACCCGGTTTCGGCGCTTTGCACCTGGGACAGTTCAACGGCAACGAGCTGATCTACGCGGGTCGCGTCGGCACCGGCTTCGACGACAAGCTGCTCAAGGAGCTGCGCGCGCAACTCGATCGGATTGTCCGCCGGACTCCGGCCGTCACCGGCCAACTTCCGCAATCGCCGAAATCCATGAGATCCCAAGAGCACGTTTGGGTCGAGCCCGAGTTGGTCGCGGAAGTCAAGTACATCGAATACACCCACGTCGGGCATCTGCGCCATCCGGCGTTCCTCCGACTACGCGAAGACAAGAAACCCATCGAGTGCGTCCGCGACGACCTGCCACCCGAGCCGAGCAACTCGAGCAACCTGAGCCAGGTGGAAGTACCCGAGGAGCCGCTCTCGGATGTCGATGAGATCCCGGACGTCGCCATCGCTGTGACCCGACCCGGGAAGGTGTTCTGGCCGCAAGAGGGCTACACCAAGGGAGATCTCGATACCTACTACCAAAGCGTGGCCCCGTGGCTGATGCCATTCCTGCGCGACCGACCGGTGGTCCTCGACCGTTACCCGGACGGTATTGACGGCAAATCCTTCTTCCAGAAGAACGCGCCTGATTTCGTTCCGGACTGGGTCGTTACAAGCGATATCTGGAGCGAGGAAGACGGCGACGAGGCACGTTACTATCTGGCCCGCAACCAGCAGGCGCTACGCTACCTTGTCAATCTCGGCGCAATTCCGCTCCACGTCTGGCACAGCCGCGTGGAGTCTTTGCAACAGCCCGACTGGTGCGTCCTGGATCTGGATGCCAAAGATGCGCCCTTCAGTTTTGTGATCCAAGCCGCACGAGCGATCCGCGAGTTGACCGAGGTCATAGGCTTGCCGTCGTTCCCCAAGACCAGCGGCGCCACCGGCTTGCATGTCCTGATTCCCTTGGGGTCGAATCTCACCTACGACCAGTCGAAACAGCTCGGTGAGGTCTTGTGCAAGGTGATCTCGCACCGGCTGCCGGAGCAGACCTCGATCGCGCGTCTACCTTCCCGGCGCAAAGGCAAGGTCTATCTGGACTTTCTCCAGAACGGCTACGGCAAGCTGATCGTGGCGCCCTACAGCGTCAGGCCGCGCCCGGGCGCTCCGGTTTCGACGCCACTGCGCTGGCATGAGGTCAACGCCAGGCTCGACCCGGCTAAGTTCACGATCAAGACGGTGCCGGCGCGGCTGCGGCGGATGAAGAACGATCCCTGGGCCAAGGTCCTCGAAACCGTACCCGATCTGCCGAGAGCGCTGGCGAGACTGGCGGAAGTGGCCGGGTAAGTCCCTCGCTCCGAAAACCACCTCCGAAAACCAGTCGGGAGGGGACCCGAAGGAATCGTGTCCCCGATCTCTGGCCGGTCGTCGTATATCCTCTCGACCATGAACAACTCATCCAACGACACCTCCAAAACCGTTTGGCTCAAGGTCCTCGAGCCCAACGAACTCTCCGAAGGCCGGGTCACCCCCGTTACCTGCGGTCATCAAACGGTCTGCGTGACCCATTTCGAGGGCAAGTACGGCGCCCTCGACAATCGCTGCCCGCACCAGGGCGGGCCACTCGGAGAGGGCTCGATCGAAAACGGCCTGCTGCGCTGCCCTTGGCACGGCTGGGACTTCGATCCCCTGACCGGCAAGGCTCCCGGTTTCGATGACGGCGTACGTACGTTCCCGGTCGAGGTCCGAAACGACGGCGTCTACGTGGGACTGGCTGAGCAGGAGGTGCACGTGCGGACGGTCTCGGACGTCATGGTCGAGACCATGGTTGCCTGGGGCATCAGGCACGTATGGGGCATGGTGGGTCATTCGAACCTCGGGCTGGCGGACGCTCTAAGGCGCCAGGCCGAGGCCGGAAACCTTGCCTACTACGGCATTCGCCACGAGGGCGCGGCCGCGTTCGCGGCATCGGCATACGGCAAGCTCACCGGACGACCGGCGGCTTGCCTCGCCATCGCAGGTCCCGGCGCGACCAACCTCTTGACCGGACTCTGGGACGCCAACGTCGACCGAGCGCCCGTGCTGGCGCTCACCGGCCAGGTCGACACCCAAGTACTCGGCCCCGGCGCCTTTCAGGAAATCGATCTCGCGGCCGCCTTCGGCAAAGTCGCCCAGTGGA
The DNA here is from genome assembly GCA_022561975.1 of Acidobacteriota bacterium. Classification (GTDB taxonomy): domain Bacteria; phylum Acidobacteriota; class Thermoanaerobaculia; order Multivoradales; family JAHEKO01; genus CALZIK01. The sequence continues at coordinate 6,687 of JADFQD010000086.1, read as the reverse complement.
GCCAATCCGTCCTCCACACCAGCAAGCACGCGGAGTTGGTCAATCTCGCCTGCAAGAGCGCGATTCTCAATCGCGGCGTCTCGCACCTGATCTTCCCGGACGAGGTTCAGGTGATCCCGATCGGAGACGCAAAGCCCGGAGGACCGAAGGGGCGCCTTCCCGAACAAACAATCGCGCCCCCGGAGAGATCCCTCAGCGACGCCATCGATCTGCTCGAGGCGTCGAAACGCCCGGTCATTATCGTAGGGCACGGAGCGCGTTTTACGATGGATGGAATCATCGCGCTGGGAGAGCGTCTCAATGCGCCCATTCTGACCACCTTCAAAGCGAAGGGCCTGATTTCGGACAGCCACCCATTGGGTTGCGGCGTTCTGGGCCGCAGCGGTACCCCCATCGCCAGCTACTTCATGAACGAGTCGGACTCCCTGGTCGTGTTCGGTGCCAGCTTCTCGAACCACACCGGTATCACGCCCAAGCGGCCGATCATCCAGGTCGACTACGATCCGATGATGCTGGGCAAGTTCCATGCGGTAGAGGTGCCGCTACTGGGCGAGATCGGCGTCACGACCAAGCTCTTGCTCGAGCGACTGCCGCAGACGACCTGGACCTCGGATCGCAAAGGCGAGATCGCCGAGCGCTGGCAGATCTGGCGCAACGAGAAGAAAAAGCGCGAGGGAGAAGAACAGGACGGCGGAGTCACCTCGGCGTCGATCTTCGCCGCGCTCACCCATCAAGCTCCCGCCGACGCGATCATCTGTGTTGATGTAGGCAACAACACCTACTCGTTTGGGCGCTACTTCGAGTGCGAACGCCAAGCGGTGTTGATGTCCGGCTACCTGGGATCGATCGGCTTCGGTTTTCCGGCAGCTCTCGGGGCATGGGCGGCCACCCAGGAAGAAGGGACGCGATTCCATGGCCGCAAGGTCATCTCGGTCTCGGGCGACGGCGGTTTCGGCCAGTATCTGGCCGAGCTGACTACCGCGGTCAAATACGGCATGAACATCACCCACGTGCTATTGAACAACTCCGAGCTCGGAAAAATCTCTAAGGAGCAGCGCTCGGGCCGATTCGATGTCTGGCAGACCGAGCTGCACAACCCCAACTTCGCGCTCTTTGCTCAAAACTGCGGCGCGATGGGCGTGCGAGTGGAAAGAACCGAGGACCTCGACGAGGCGCTCGAGGACGCGCTTGCCCACCCCGGTCCCGCTCTGGTCGAGATCATCGCCGATCCGGAGCTGATCTAGAAAACCTTGGTTCTCTAGCGCGGATCAGTGCCGGAAAGAGACCACCTCGTGCGAGACGGTGGGTTCCGAATTCTGGTCTCGCCGCTCGGTGGTCTATCGGTTTGTAGCGGTCGAGCTCCGTCTCGACCGTTCGGGTCCGTCGCAGCAAGACGGTCGACACGGAGTTCGACCGCTACATTCTTGACGTCGGTCGCTTGGATCGACTTCGACCACGGGCTGCGAGATCCGGTCTGGATCGTCCCAGGCCCCGCTACTCCTGCCGAGTGAGACCCCGACCGGTGAGCGTCACGGTGGCGCTACCTGAATCGGCACCGTGACGCACGAGAATCATCGCCCGTAGAGAGCCCTCCTCTATCGGCACCAGGCGTATTCCCACGGTGCAACTCCCGTTCGGTGCCAAAGCGCTGGTGCCGTCGCAGGTGCCCGCGACGAGCTGGAAGTCCTCGGCATGGACCCCTCGCAGGGAAATACTGGTCAATGGCAGCCACGCCGCACCCGGGTTGCTGAGAACCACCGTTCCGATTTCGCTCCGGCCTCCGACCGGGGCAGAGCCGAGGTCGAGCGAGTCGGTCGAGATCCGAAACGCCGGCGCAGGGGTTCTGCCTTCGCCAGCCAGCTCGACTCGCGCCGGACTGTCCGGGCCGTTGTACTCGATCACCAGCTGGGCGCGGTAGCGCCGCGCGGTCACCGGCTCGAAGGAAATCCCGACCTTGCAACTGGATCCTGAGGCAATACCGGAATCGAGGGGACAACTCATCCTGCCGAGGTCAAAGGCCGCCGCGTCACTACCCTCGAATCGCAGTCCTCGAATCTCCAGTCTCGCCGAACCCTCGTTGGTAAGCGTCAGATTCCGAGCCTCCAGACCTCCCAGGTAGGTCTGACGAAAATCCAGGCGCCCCGGATCGGCCCGCAGAGCCGACACCACTCCGGAACCCTCGAGACCGACTAAGATCGGCTCGAGCTCGAAGCCCGGATCGACCGACAACACGGCTCTCCGAGTGCCGCTCCCGGTCGGATTGAATCCGATAGCGATCGAGCATGCCTGACCTGGCGGCAGGGGGCTGCGCACGCACTCATGGGTACCCAGCAGAAACTCGGCTCCGTTCGGGCCGATGATCGAGACCGATCGCAGCAAAAGCGTTGCGGAACCGGTGTTTCGAACCTGCACTCGCCGGGGCGCGCTCTCGAATCCGAGGCGTTGCTCTTTGAAATCGACCGCGCGCACCAGGGCTTCCAACCGCGGCGTCACACCGCGTCCACGCAGATCCACTGCGACGTCCTCGCTGGCGCCGGCCGCAGACAGGGTCAGGACGCCCCGAGCACTGCCCTCTCGTGCCGGCAGGAACGTCATCACAACCAAACAGCTCTCGCCGGAGGCTACGACTCGCTCCCGGCAACCGTCCTCCACGACTGCGAACGAGGTACTCCCGGAAACACGGGTTCGATCGACGGACACCGGCCCACCGGTTCGATTGGAAAACACTACGCTTTTCGGAGCACCACGCCTCCCGACTCTCTGTTCTGCGAAAATCATTTCCGCCGCGTCCGGATCGAGCGGCGGGCCTTCCCAGAGCCCAACCCCCTCGACCTCGAGACGTCCGGGACCGCCGAGAGCGTCACTATCGATCACCAAGGTGGCGCGCCTCGGACCGGAGACCGAGGGCTCGAATCGGACCTCGAACGAACAGGCCTCCCCTGGTTCGAGCGTCGAACTCGGACACCGTCTGCTGCGGGAGAAATCCTGCGCCGCGGAACCGTCTATGTGAATCCGTCGCAGCTCGAGCGTCGCAGAGCCGAGGTTGGAAAGCGTCACTTCGCGGGATTCGGGGCCCGCTTCGAGAGCCACGACGCCGAACGACACGGCAGCGGGCGCGAGCCCCAGCTGGGGCGCCACCGCCGTCGCTTCGAGAGCCAGGCCCGGGCCGGTCCGATCATTGCTCTCGAAGCGCAGAAGACTCGATCGATCGCCCGGCGCCTGGGGTTGGAAAGCCAGGCGCACCTCGCAGCTGGCCTGGCTCTCGAGCTTCCGCCCCAGACACCCGTCCTCGATGAGCCGATAGTCGGCTTCGACCGGATTCACGAACGTCAAGGCCTTGATTACGAGTTTGCGCTCGCCAACGTTGGTGACCGAAATCACCGTCTCTGCGGTCGACTCCCCCACCCGAACCGTTCCAAATTCCACGCGGCCGACCGAGAAATCGACTTTGGGAGGATCCGGAAATAGCAGCCACACCATCACCCCGGCTAGCAAGAGCGGTATCAGAACGACCAGACCCCGACGGCGTCGGGGTCGGTCGTGGTAGGCCTGCCGCCCCGGCCCTCCCGGGGTTCCCGAGTCTCCCAGGTGGGGGGAGCCGCCGGCGGGATCACCAGCATCGTCGGCAGCGTCACCAGCGTTACCGGAGACCCGGCTGGTCCCCAAAGGATCAAACTCCAGGTCGCCCGCACGGACCGAGCCCGGGCGTAGCGGCAGATCGACCATGTCTTCGCCTCTGGCGCCGCTGGCGCCCGCCGGCCCGCGGCTCGACCTTTTTCCTCCAGAATTCGAGTCTCTCAGGGTTCTCTCTCCTCCCAAACACCGACAGCGTACTACAGGATTTTCCTTTTGTTTACGGTATGTTCCGTATTTCACAACTGCACTGGGCCGTTGTGTCACAATCCTCGTTACCAAGAGTTCCATGCCATGCCGGAATCTTCCTCTCAGTATCAAAACGGTGACTCGGCGCCCGTCATACCGGAGCAGCTGCCGATCTATCCGCTGGTCACCACGGTCCTGTTCCCCTCCGGCGTCGCGGCCCTGCAAATAGCCGACGAGCGAAGTCTGCGCCTGGCGGAGAGCCTGGAGGAAGAGAGGGACATGATCGGGCTGTTCTGCCTCTCCAATGGAGGCGCCACGCCACGGCGGTCAACCGACCTCCAGAGCGTCGGCGTCGCCGCGAGGGTGGTCCAGAAACTCCGCCTGGGAGAGGGTCGCCTCCAGATCCTGTGCCACGGACTGGCCCGGGTCGAACTCGAGCGACTCGAAGTCACCGAGCCTTTCCTGATCGGTCGAGTTCGACCGATTCGCGAGAAAATCGATGAAACCAGTCCAGAAGTGCGGTCGTTGCTCGAGTCGACTCTCTCCTCATACAAAAGTCTGACCAGGATAGACAAGCGCTACAGCCCCGAAACGGTCGATGTTCTGCGCCTGAATGCGGATTCCGGGCCGGGGTTTTATGCCGACCTCCTCGCCTCGTTCTTGAATATTCCGTTGGACGAGAAACGCGCATTGATCAATGCGGTGGCACCCGTGAAGCGGCTTGCACTGCTCGGCGAAATCTTGGATCGCGAGCTGGCCCGCAACCAGGTCGAAGCGGACATCGACCAGAAAGTCCGCGCCAGTCTCGAAGAAAAACGGCGCGACCATTTCCTGCGTGAGCAGCTCAAGGTGATCCAGGAAACCCTCGGCGAGACCACCGGACCGAAGCGAGAGGCCGAGCAGTACGCAACGATGATCGAGGATCTGCCGATCGACAGTGATTCGAAGCGTACCGTCGAGCGCGAGTGCGGGCGCCTGGCTCTGATGTCAGAGCAAGCGGCCGAGTATCCGGTGCAAAGCAACTACCTGGAGACGGTCTTCGGCCTGCCCTGGTGGGAGCGCACGCGGGACAGCCTGAATCTGAAAAAGGTGGATCGCCTCATCTCACGCCGACATCATGGCGTCGAGGAGGTCAAAAGGCGCCTGCTCGAGTACCTTTCGGTGGTCAAGCTCAAGGGGAAGATCTCCGGGCCGATTCTGTGTCTCGTCGGACCTCCCGGCACCGGCAAGACCTCCCTGGCAAAGTCGATCGCCGAAGCCATGGGCCGAAAATTCGTGTCGCTCAGCTTGGGCGGAGTATCCGACGAATCCGAGATTCGCGGCCATCGCAAAACCTACGTCGGCGCCATGCCGGGCAAGATCATCTCGGCCTACGAAAGGGCCGGGGCCTGTAATCCCGTCATTCTCCTCGACGAGCTCGACAAGCTCGGCCAGGGCCTGCACGGAGACCCAGCAGCGGCCCTCCTCGAAGTTCTCGATCCGGAGCAAAACAGGACCTTCGTCGATCGCTACCTGGGCGTGCCTTTCGATCTGTCGGAAACTCTCTTCATCGCGACGGCCAACGTCCTCGACAACATTTCGCAACCGCTGCGCGATCGGCTCGAGGTGCTTCGACTCGCCGGCTATACCGAGGCGGAAAAGCAGGTTATCGCCCGAAAATTCATGCTGCCCAGACTGCTCGAGGCTCACGGGCTCGAAGCCAAATCGATCAAGCTCACAGAGTCGGCGCTGGTTCGCCTGATCCGGGGCTATACCTCGGAAGCCGGGGTCCGTAACCTCGAGAGGTGCATGGCGACGATCTGCCGCAAGGTAGCTTTCCGCCGAGCGACCGAGAAGCAGGCACTGCCCGAAGTGCTACAGATTCGAAGGGCACAGATCGAGGAACTCCTCGGCACCGCCCTCTTTGAACAGGAGTTCGCCGCACGCCAAGCCGAGGTCGGTTTGGCCACGGGCCTGGCCTGGACCGGCGCCGGTGGAGCCGTCCTGTTCATCGAGGCGACTCGAATGACGGGCACCGGACAGGTAAAGATCACCGGACAGCTGGGCGACGTGATGCGCGAGTCCGTCGAGACGGCATTTTCGTACGTTCGCTCACACGGGTTCGAACTCGAAATCCCGGACGAACTCCCAAGAACCAGCGATTTTCATATCCATTTCCCTGCCGGCTCGATTCCAAAGGATGGACCTTCGGCCGGAGTCGCGGTAGCGACCTGCCTGGCTTCCCTGCTCTCGGGACGGCCGGTTCGTCACGACGTAGCAATGACCGGTGAGATTACCTTGCGTGGCAAGATCCTGTCGGTCGGTGGCGTCAAGGAGACCGAGTCGTCCCGTTTTCAGCCGGCCTGAGAGGGAGACACGCGCCGGGCGGAGCACCGGGAAGCCAAGGCCCCTTGTTTCCAGAGCAGGGGGCGCACGCGGCGTAACGCGCTGGCGTAGCGGGACATAGCGTAGCAGCTCGGAAGGTTCACTCGGAAACGACGGGAGCGAGCACATGAGAGTTGGAGACCGAACCGGGCGTGGCACGGTGCCCCCCGTCCGATCTCGGGAAAAACGTCTGGAGCTTGATCGTGGGACCGGCCCGGGGAAATGGGGGGCGGGGGCGGGGTCGTAATCTGGCTCCCGATATATTCCGCTACGCGCGCGACCGTCCTCACGAAAGTTCCTTCGGCGTCGTACTGCCGCAGGTCCCCGTTCACCTGGGCGACGAAGATGTCTCCACCAGGGCCGACTGCGATCATCGAGATCTGGGCGAACAGGTACTCGGCGGGCCCGTCGAGCTCACCGATCCGGAGGACTTCGCGAAGAGATGCCGTTTCTCGCAGTGGCACCTCCGAGAATACGAACGTGGTGTCGCCCACTTGCCGC
>JADFQD010000194.1 GCA_022561975.1 Acidobacteriota bacterium | reverse complement strand
TCTTCGGAGCGGCTGAGAGGCCAGTGCTTGCCAGTAGCCCGAGACCGAGAAAGAGTACCGAGCGGTAGGCCATTGCCGAATACTACGACCTTCTGGCTATCGGGGTTCTCTCCCGTGGTCTTGCCTACTGGGCCTCATCTCACTTCAGTCTGCCCTCCTGGCAGCTCAAGGCTTTGCAGCTGCTTAGATTCCGGAACGATTCCGGCTCCAGAGACTGGTTTCGACCTTGCCGGTGCGAAGCCGTTTGCGGCGGTGCGAGCATCCGGCGTGGTGAATGCGGGTGAAGTCGAGGAACAGCGGTTTGCCCGCACCGCAGCGGAGAGGAAAGGGGTATTCCGCTTTTCTCCCCGCGAGGAGACGCGCAAATCGCCCGAGACGATCCCGCGACGAGCCCGCCGGATCGCACAAGCCGTGAGGCTTCGCGCCGGTAAGGTCGAGACCGGCCACCGCAGGGTCTCGAAAACGCCCGACGCCAAGGAGAGCAGCAACTGGTCTCAAAGGTCACGCCCAAAACCAGTGGGGCGGGGACACGAAGACTACGTGGGAAGGCGCGTCTTGACGTGCGGTGGACCGATGAGGCTTGGCATGATGATTACTAAGTGGCGGTTTCCCCCGATCGGGAGATGCTTGGGTTGACGAAACAACGACCCGGGCATCGAGCCCGAAAGGAGGAACACCGCCATGGAACGATACATCGGCATCGACGTCCATCGGGACAGCTCGACGATCTGCGTGCTGAGCGCGGCCGGCAAGCGAGTCCGTCGCGACATTGTCGAGACCAACGGCCTCGCGCTGGTGAGCTATATCCGCAAGCTCTCGGGAACGCTCCATGTCTGCGTCGAGGAGGGCACGTGGAGCGAGTGGCTCTACGAGATCCTGTCGCCGCATGCGTCGGAGTTGGTGGTCTATCAGAACGTGTGGACGCCGGGGGCCAAGAGCGATGCGATCGACGCCCACGGTCTGGCCGAGAAGCTGCGTATCGGCCAAGCCGGTCCCGGGGTCTTCAAGGCTCCGAAGCGCTACCGGAACCTGCGCGAGTGGGCCCACGTGTACCAAGCGCTGACCCAGGATACGACGCGTGCCAAGAACCGACTCAAAAGCCTGTTGCAGCGCCGTGGAGTCCGGTGCCTGGGCACGAGTGTTTACGATCCTCAGCAACGCGAGGAGTGGCTCGAACAGCTCCCTGCGGCGATGCGATTGCCGGCGAAGCTGCTCGGAATCGAGCTCGACTGTGTCACCGAGCTCAAGGCCGAGGCCGAAGCGGCCCTGGTCAAGGCCTCGCATCGCGTGCGGATCTCGAAGATCCTCGAGACGGCACCCGGCATTGGCCCGATCCGAGCCGCGGTTTTGATTGCCACGGTCATCACGCCTCACCGCTTCCGCTCCAAACGCCAGTTCTGGAGCTACTGCGGCTTCGCCGTCGTGACCCGTTCCTCGGCCGATTGGGTACCCACCAAGGGAGGGTGGATCAGAGTTCAGGCCGTCCGCACTCGGGGACTGAACCGCAATCACAACCCGACGCTCAAGGCGATCTTCAAGGGGGCCGCCTTCACCGCCATCCATCAGACCAAGACCGATCATCCTCTGAGAGTGGCCTATGCGCGGCTCCTGGACTCCGGCACTCGGCCACCCCTGGCAAGACTCACGATCGCGCGCAAGATCGCCGCCACGGTGCTGGCCATGTGGAAGAACGAGGAGGTGTACAAAGCCGTAAGCTGAGCGCTGAGTCTTCGACCCAGACCGACCGAAGGCCGAAGCCGACCGGCTCGCGCCCAGTGTGTCACGGCGCCAACCGACTCTCCAGCAATAGGTCTCGAGGGACAGCATCGAACGATTCCATGGCCCAGGACAACGGGTCCAAGGCACCCCACAAAGACTATGCACCCTCACCGAACCGAACGAAGAGATGGCCCCAGAGGCCCGGATGCAAGGATGGTTCATTTGCTGCGAGAGAAGAACGAAACTGTCTTCCAAGCTGGCGAGGCGATGGAGCCCGCCAAAACCACCGACCCGAGCCCACGCTAATCGACCAACGTCCGTCTCCTAACGAGACGCTCGAAGTCCTGTACCTCGAGCGAACAGGAAAGCTCTGGACACCACTTCGCTTCCTATGCAAGGAATCGTGTCCCCGATGCCAGTCGGGAGGGGACACCTGGGAAAGGTGTCCCCGATTTACACCCCGAAGTACTTCGCGTCCGGGTGATGGAACACCAGCGCCGAGACGCTCGCCTCCGGGTCCATCATGTCGCCCTCGGTGAGCTCGACTCCGATGGACTCGGGCTGGAGCACCTCGAACAAGGGCTGCTGCGCGGAAAGATCCGGGCACGCCGGATACCCGAAGCTGTAGCGGCATCCACGGTAGCGGTTCGAAAAACGATCTCGAGGCGTGAACTCTGCGGGGTCCGGGAAGCCCCAGGCCTCCCGGAGACGCATGTGGACCAGTTCAGCCGCCGCCTCCGCGGTCTCTATCGCGAGCGAGGCAAACGCGTGGCTCTTCAAGTACTCGCCCTCTTGCTTCCAGGCCTCGACCCGATCGCGTACCCCGGTCCCCGCCGTGGTTACGAACATCGCCAGGTGATCGTTCTCGAGAACATAGTCCGCAAGGCACAGGCCATCGACTCCCGCCTGGCGCGGAAACTCCCATTGCGCGACCGGCCGATCGGCGGAACGGGCAGAATCGGCGGCGGCATCCGCGGAACGGGTTCCAAAAATCCGGATGGTGTTGCCCTCCGTCTCGGCGCGAAAGAACTGCCAGACGGCCCGAGCGCTCATGGCCCCGCCGCGCGCCAGGTCCTTGAGTTCGCCCATGGTCTGCTCGAGCTTCGCCAGTTTCTCGTCGCCCTGTTTCGCCAGCCTCTTGACCGAGCCTCTCAGCCCCAGGTGCTTGCCATAGAGCATCTGCAGGTTGAGTTCGTTCCAGACCTCGTCGAGATCGAGTTCGACTACGTGGCGCTCGAGATCCGTCACCGCGGGGACTTCGACATCGGTTCGTATCGCCGAACTGCGCTGGGTTGAGGTCGTCGCCACGGTCTCCTTGGCCTTGACATTTGTCCGAGCGGCGACATCTCGCTCCACAAGATCCGCGACTTCGGCTTCGAGCGCGGGCCGTTTCTCGGGATCGGTCAGACGCTCGACCAGACTCAGGCCATGCATCGCGTCTTTGGCGTAGGTGCACAGTCCGCCGTAGGCCTGTGCGATTTTGAAATGTGTGAAGCTCCGAGTGAGTGCGGCTCCGCCCACCAGAAGGTCCGCCTTGATGCCGACATCGCGGAGATCACCGGCGGTCAAGACCATCTGCTGGGCACTCTTGACCAGAAGGCCCGAGAGCCCGATGACGTCCGGCTCGAGCTCGCGCACCGCCTGGATGAGCTGTTCGCTGGGCACGCGAATGCCCAGGTTCACGACCTCGAAGC
>JADFQD010000193.1 GCA_022561975.1 Acidobacteriota bacterium | reverse complement strand
GGATAGCCGTGAGCTTTGCGACCCAGTCGGTGGCCGTGAGATAGTCCAGGAAGTGTCGGTCCAGGGGAGCTAGCTGGTCACGCCGCCGATTCAACGCCTCGGCAATGGAGTCCGCCGCTGGAGCGAGCCCCATGATCGCCCACAGGAGCGGCATGGTGAAAGTGGAATCGAGCGCCGCCGCCCGCAGGAAATAAGGGCGCCCCGCCTCGAAATTCACCGTCGTATGGAGCTCAACGCCGGTGACGAACTCCCGGTACCTGCCCTTATGATTGACGGTCAGTTCGACGAGAAGGAATTCGCTCGGGTTGGTGGCGCCAGTCGATGTGTAGCTAAGGCCGGTTTCGGTCTCTTCGAAGCAGAAATAGAAAACGGGGGATCCACTCGGAGCGCGGTTCGGGGATGTAGTTCCCTGGATCACCGCTTTAGATTTGACGGACTTCACTCCGTACGTGACGGCACTGAGGAACCGTCCTCTGCTCTTGCCCGCAGTGTAGGTGGTCGACTCCAGTTCGACGAGGGCGCCACCCTTTTCCACGAAGATGCCGGGGCTGCTGCACCGGGTGCCACCGAATTTGGCGGCGACGTTCGGTGCGGCACTGGCTCCCTGGCGTACTACGATGCTTTGAGCAGAAGAGGAAGGCGCGGAGGTCGCCCCGGCCATCTCCGCGATGACTTCTTTCGGGAGTCCCGCTCCCGACAACGCGACCAGAGCATCGACAGACGTGTCGAAGTTGGTCTGCGACGAGCGGATCTTGGCGAGAATGACTTCTCCAGGCAGTCCCGCGTCGTGCAGTTTGATGATGCTTTCGTTGGTTAGAACTTCTTGGGCTGCTGCGATGCCTGCGAACAGGCAAAGCACTGCCAAGCAGGTGCAAGCCGTCGATTTCATGACCTTCCCCTTTGTTGCGGTTAGTGCGATGCGTGCAAGCATAGCAGCGTTCGAGCCTATTCCGGCGATGCCAGGGAAGGATTGATTGTGACGGTCAGTTCACCGCCCGCGTCCACTCGAAAGCCGTTGTCGAGAATCACTTCGATCCCGGCCTCGAGCGTAGCCCGTCCCGAGCCGGTGACGCGGAAGCTTGGCCCGGCGACGATTCTTGCGCAGGCAGTGAAGTGCGAGCTTCCCGATACGATTCGCTCGGCCAACTCGAGAATGGCGGAGGATGAGCAGTTGGTGAAGAGTGCGTTGAGGATGTTCACCAAGCCGCTGCCGAAGTAGGGGTCGTAGCCTGGCACCCCGAGATCGACCGCACCGAGGATCAGTCTGTCCATGAGCTGCTGTCTGGACAGGCCGGGCAACCGAGACAACACGTGTGCGGCAGCCCCGGCGACGTGAGGAGACGACATCGAGGTGCCGGACGAGTAGCAGGAAACTCCCTCGAGTCCGAGGTTGACGATATCGACGCCGGGGGCCACGAGATTGATGTCGCCGTAGTTGGAAAAACTCGCGAGTTCGTTGTTTTCGTCACTGGCACCTATCGACAACGTGTAGCTAGAACTGCCCGGGAAGGACGAACCATTGGCGCCGTCGTTGCCGGCGGCCGCCACCAGGGTTACGCCCTGGGTGTAGGCGTATTCGAGAGCATCGTCTACAAAGGGCTCCTCTGGTCCGCCTAGGCTCATGTTGATCACCCGGGCACCGGCGTCCGCGGCCGCAACGATGGCCTGGGCCAGCCAGTCGTAGGAACAGCTTCCGTTGGCGTTACACACCTTGAAGGGGATGACACGAGCCTCGGGCGCGATGCCTGCCACCGAGTAGACGTTGTCTACGGCCGCGACCATAGTTCCGGAGACGTGTGTGCCGTGGCCGTGGTCGTCCATCGTGTCCGAGTTCCCATCGACATAGTTCCATCCGAGATCGAGCCGGACCCGGTCGGCAAGGTCGGCTTGCCGGGGATCGATGCCGGTGTCGATAACCGCCGTCAGCGGGTAGCTTTGCGGTTGAGTTTCCCAGGAGGTTGGAGCCTGGATGGCTTCCGGTCCGTATTGGTAGCGGTAGTAGACGTCGTCGGAGGATAGGTAGCCGACGGCAACCGGGCGCGCGTACTCGACATCCAAGGAAGCCGAGAGGAAGTGCGCAAGCGAGGCTGCTTGGTTGGGTGCCACGTCGAGGCTGAGGATTCGGTCGAGTCCGGCGATGCCAGGTTCACTCGCTGCGGCAAAGAGGGGCCGAGAGCCTTCGACCCGGTATCTCGAGAGAATGGCAGCGACTCCGGCGAGGCCGATCTCTAGCCTCCCGTCCGAGGCGGTGAAGCGTTTTGGGGAATCACGGAACTTCACGATTAGGCGGCCTCTCCGGACTGGGAAGGGTGAGCCCTCGAGCAGAGTGTGAGTCGCCCGTCCGTGCGCGGCGAGGTCGAGGGAATTGATCGCTTGGGCAATCGGCACCCCCGTCTGATCTTCCAGGCGGGTGGTCCAGGCTTCGAGGCGCTTTGCGAGGTCGGCGGCAATAAGAGGCGCAACCAGGTTGGTGATCTCACGGGCGGTGGCTATCGCGTCGCCTGAGATGATGTAGTCGGATTGGTCGCCCACGCCAACCCCGAGAGCCTCTCTGACTTCGGGAGCCAACTGGCTGCCGAGGCGAAAGAGAGTACCGCGCAGGTTGGAGTCGAGAAGGACGTGCGGAAGGAGATCTTTCGAGATGTCGTAGTAGAGATCGATAAGTTCCGATCCGGGGCGGGTCTGTTGCAGCAAGAATGTGCGTACACCTCGCATGGTGGCAAGAAGGTCCCGGCCGCCGGGTTTGCCGCTGGAGGCGACTGAAAAAGTACAGGGTCCGCCGCTCGAACACCTCTCCGGAGGCCTGAGTTCCGAGGTGACGGAAACCGAGACCGTGCCGGTGTCCAAAGGGTTCTCGAGCCGAATTCTCACGAACCAAGGCAGCCGGTAGCCGACGAATCGCTCAATCCGGGCGTTGGCGTTCGGTCCCGAGTCCCGGTCCTCTTCGAGTGGAGAGTCGGCGAGGGCGTCCTGGAGGTTCCGGTAGAGGGCCAGTTCCGGGTCGGCGCTCCCCGCGGTCTCGAGAATCAGGTGAGACGTCTCGTGAAGATCTCCGCTCACCGCGAACCATGCTTCCGCCTGAGAGGGATTGAGACTGACGCTCTTCGAAGAGCCGTCGATTGTGAGTCCGAGTGGGTTGTTCGGGGAGCTTGCCACCGCCAGCTGCGCCGCGGTGAAACAGCAGAGCCATGCGAATGCGATCTGTGTTTGGCGTTTCATGGGTCCTCCTTTGGATAGGAAACGGTGCTTCTTCTTTTCTTGCTGAGATGGACCTACCGGCTCAATTCCACGCGATCGCCGCTGGTCAGGCCTTCGCAACCTTCGATGACGCGGGCGATCGAGAACCTCTCGTTGACCTGTGTGATCCGGAGCGTTCCGATGACCTCGGACTCGGAGCCCAGGTTGAGACAGGTTTCGGGGTCGATCAGCTCTTCTCCGGTGGAGAGGGCGGTGAGGC
>JADFQD010000085.1 GCA_022561975.1 Acidobacteriota bacterium | reverse complement strand
TCGCATAAGGTCGAAGTGAAGCTGCGGAATCCGGACTTTGTCGCCCGCGCCCGGGGCAGCTTCCTGGATTCTTCCCGCGAGCGCGAGGTCTCGATGGCTGTCGAGAGTACGCTGCTGTTCGGCAACGCTGCGGCGGCGGGAAACGTCGAGGTCGAGGTCGGCACGCCGGTCTATCTTGCCAAGCGCCGCATGGAGGTCTCGATCAAGGTCTCGATTCCGCTCGATCAGGTGACCATTCTTCCGGTCGCGGGTGGCTTCGCCGCCCAGCTCGAATTGAGAGTCGCGGTGCAGGACGAAAGCGGTCAGCAGTCCCCGATTCCGGTGATTCCCTGGAATCTTTCGTTGGCAAAGATGCCACCTCCAGGAGCAATCGGAACCTACGAGACCCGCCTGCTGTTGCGGCGAAAGCCGCACGACGCCGTGGTCGCGGTTCACGATCCGGCCAGTGGTAGGATCTTCTCCACAGGATTCGAGATCGTTCCCGTCGATAGGTAAGTGGGATTCGAGCGTGTGCGTGACCTGGTCTGAGTCGACCGGATTTTCGCGCCAGGAAGAAAGAGATGCGTCCTAGATATCTGCTGCCATGCATTGCCCTCCTGCTGAGCCCTGAGCTGGCTGTGGGGCAAGAGACATCCCGAGTTGCGGACCAAGCTGCGGCCCAAGCAGCCGCCGAATCAGTGGCTGCTACGGAGGATTTCTTTTTCGAGACGATCGACGTCAACGTGGTCAATGTCGAGGTCTACGTGACGGACAAGAAAGGCCATCCGATCACGGGACTGACCAAAGATGACTTCGAGATTTTCGAGAACAAGCGTCCCATGGAGATCACGAACTTCTACGCCACGGAAGAGGGACGGCCGAGGAGTGCCCACCGACTCGTGGTGCCGGAGTCGGCACAGGGCGTGCCCGGTATCGAGCGGCCGGCTCTGCCGGTCATACCCGCGGCGCAAAAGCTCTACGTGGCGATCTACATCGACAATTTCAATATCCGGCCGTTCAACCGCAATCGGGCGTTTCGGGACCTGCGCGAGTTTCTCGCCGATGAACTCACCGACCAGGATCAGGTCATGCTGGTTTCCTACGACCGCAGCCTGAAGATACGGCATGGCTTCACTAACGATGCGGGCGTGATCGCCCGGGCGCTGTTCGAGCTGGAGCATCTGACCGGTCATGCTTTGCAGCGGGACTCCGAGCGGCGCGACCTACTGCAGGAGATCGACCAAGCCGACAACCTCTTCGAGGTCGAGTTCATGGTCAGGCAGTACGCGGAGTCGCTCGCCAGCGACAGCAGATTCACCCTCGACGCGCTCAAAGAGTACATTGGATCCCTTGCCGGATTGGAAGGCAGAAAGGCCCTCATCTACGTCAGCGACGGCCTCGAGATGATTCAGGGTGAAGACCTTTTCAATGCTCTGCAGCGGAAGTTTCTCGATGCCTCGGGGCTTTCGCGCATGATGGACTTCAATAGCCAGAGGGAGTTTCAGCGCGTTGCCCAACTGGCGAGTTCGAGCCGAGTGAGCCTGTACACGATCGACGCCGCCGGTCTGCGCGTTTCTTCGAGCGCCTTGGCCGATAGCCGCGGTCTCGAGACTCCCGGGCTGAGTTCGTTCGTCGATTCGGTCTACATCAGGAACCTGCAGAGCCCACTTCTCTACCTGGCCGAAAGTACGGGCGGACAGGCGATCATCAATTCGAATCGATTCGCGACCGGGCTGGCAAAGATCGGTCGCGACTTCGATACCTACTACTCCTTGGGGTACACGCCGGGGCATCGCGGCGATGGCAGGTTCTACAAGATTTCGGTGCGCCTGAAGAATAAGGTGAAGGGCATAAAAATCCGGCATCGGGGAGGCTACCGTGACAAGGACCTGCGGGCTCGCATGGCGGACAAGACGACCTCGAGTCTCATGTACGGTTTCGAGAGCAACCCGCTCTCGGTCGAGCTGCGGGTGGGCAAACAGGATCGGCGAGATAGCGGCAACTACGTGGTTCCGATAGCGGTGATGGTTCCAATCGGCAAACTGGAGTTGGTCGAGCGCGAGCACTTTCATCAAGGGCGCATCAAGATTTTTTTCTCTGCCATGGACGACGAAGGACGAATGTCGGACCTTCAAGAGGTGCCGCTCGAGATCCAAATACCCTCTGAAAGGCTGGGGACCGCTATCGACAAACCGTACGTGTACACGGTTTCTCTGGAAATGCGCGGTGGTAGGCATCGGCTGACCGTGGGAGTTCGAGACGAGATCGGAGCGACGGAGTCGTTCGTCTCCAGAACGGTCAACGTCGGGGCGGGATGAGACAGTGGCACAGCCGCTGGTCGGATCTGCTGGCTCCCTTGAGCGAGGCTGGTCTGGATCTGGTGCGAGCGGAGTACGGTGTGGTCTCCAGCGAGGTCCGCCGTGCTGCGAGACATCTCGCGAAAGCGCTGTTTCTTCTTTTGATCGGACTGTTCGCCCTGTTCTGGGCGATCGGCGCGGTCGCACTGGTCGTGTTCGAACTCGGCTCGCTCTGGCTGCCGCGGTGGGGTGCCGCACTCGTCGACCTGGGGCTTTTTCTCGTGTTGGGGCTGCTTTTCGCGGTTGTCGCTCGCCGCAGGCTGCGCGGCATTGAACACCCCATCGAGACCGTGCGCCGCCGCCTGGGTGAGCACCGCGATTGGTGGGACCGAAAGATTGTTCGAGGTACCGCGCCGGCCTCGGCCGGAGCCGGCCAGCCTGCCGAGTACTCGTCCTCGGCAGAGGACCTCGACGACCGCGCGTAGGCGGAGTTAGCCCTCCGAGACAGCTCGCTTGAATACCATGGCGATGTTGTCGGTGGCGCCGCTCTTGAAGTTGACAGACGTCAGTCCGACCAACTCCCAGCCGTCCTCACCGAGGACATTCAACTGCGGAGCCGCGTTGGGGTCCAGCCGATAGTTCTCACTCCTGATATTGATGATCTTGTACTCCCACTTGGTCATGCTGGCCTCCTCGCCGCGCTGGCGGTACTGACTTTACACATATTCTAACGAAAATCGATCCGTAGGGTATGGGGATCGTTCGGTCGGTCGTTTTCGGAGCCGGCGCTCCCGCCCACAGGCTCAGGCAATACAATGGGCCGGTGCGGGATGCGTGCCTTCTGCTTTTCACCAAGCCGGCCCGGCCCGGGCGGGTCAAAACCCGCTTGATCGGAGATCCGGGCGAAGGCGCAGGAGGATTGACGCCCGAGCAAGCGGCCGAGCTTCACCAAGCCTTTCTGGACGACGTGACCCAGGCGCTGACGCACGGACGCTTCGATTTGACCCTGGCCTGGGCGGTCGAGGAAGGTATGACTGCTCCCGAATCAGAGCACGAGACGGTGCGGCAGAGCGGCGCAGACCTGGGTGAGCGGCTCTTTGCAGCCCTGTCCGGAGCCGCCCGCAAGTACGGCCTGGTGGGCGCGGTCGGCTCCGACCATCCCGAGCTTTCGCTCGAAGAGATCGAGCGCGGTTTTTCGCTCTTGCGGGGCGGCGTCGATCTGGTGCTCGGACCCGCGACCGATGGTGGCTACTACTTTGTGGGCGTTCGCGCCGAGAGCCTCCGGCGGGAGTTGTTTTCCGGAATCGAATGGAGCACGCCCGAAGTGCTCGAGACGACGCTCGAGCGTTGTCGAGAACTTGCTTTGAGTTGGATGCTTCTGCGCGAGGGCTCGGACATCGACACCCCCGAAGATCTCGAACGCCTGTCGCGCCGGCTCGCCAGCTCAACCGATCCACTCGCGGTCGCATGTCCACGCACGGCGGCGCTGCTTCGGCAATGGAGACCGGCGTGAAGATCCTGAGCACCCGGGCCATGCGTGAGGTCGAACGCATCGCGATCGAAGAGCTCGGAGTTCCGGGCATCGTGCTCATGGAAAACGCAGCGCTCGGGGTCGTAGACGCTGCACTCGCCGAAGTTCCGGAGGCGGAGTCCGCCGTGGTTTTTTGCGGTCCCGGCAACAACGGCGGCGACGGCCTGGCGATCGCCCGGCATATGGTGGTTCGTGGGCTTCAGGTCGTAGCAGTGGTCGCCACCGGTGGCCGAGAGTACTCGGGAGATGCGAAAGTGCAGTTCGAGATTGCTCGCAAGATGGGTGGCATGGGCCTCGAACTCCGAGTCCTCGACGCAAACTTTGAAGCGGCAGAGGAGCTGGAGTCGGCGGTGGCTGATGCCGGCGCCGATCTGGTGATCGACGCGCTTTTTGGTACGGGGTTGTCGCGGCCCCTCGGGAGGCCGTTCGCGGATCTGGTACGGGCGATCAACGCGCTCGAACTGCCGACGATAGCAGTGGATCTTCCCAGCGGCCTCGACGCCGACCGGCCCGACTTTCCGGGTCCACACATCACAGCGGACCTCACGGTCACCTTCGCGGCCCTGAAGTTAGCGCATGTGTTCCCGCCCGCTTCGGAGGCTGTTGGAAGCGTCGTGATCGCGGATCTCGGAATTCCGATGGATCTGGTCGAGCAGGCGGACGGTGATTTGTATCTTCTCGGTGGCGGTGATCTGGCGCCGCTTCTGGGGCCACGGCCGCTGGCGGCTCACAAGGGAGACTTTGGGCACCTCCTGCTGGTGGCCGGTGGGTCGGGCAAATCCGGGGCCGCCGTGCTGGCGGCTCGGGCGGCGGTACGCGCCGGAGCGGGCTTGGTCACGGCCGCGGTGCCGGCAAGCATTCTGGATGCCTTCGAGGCGGCTTCGATCGAGACCATGAGCGTGGCGCTGTCGACCTCGCCAGGGGGAGAGCTGGGCGAACCCGCGCTGGAGCTTCTCGAACGCGAGGCCGAAGGCAAGCAGGCGGTCGCCGTCGGCCCTGGCCTGGGCAGCGCACGGGGCACTGCCGAAGTTGTTCGCGCGTTCTGCCTCGGCGTCGAGCTACCGTTGGTGCTGGATGCCGATGGCCTCAACGCGTTTGCCGGACGGATCGAGGCGCTCGCCGGGCGCGCCCGACCCACGGTGTTGACGCCTCATCCAGGCGAGTTGGCTCGGTTGCTCGGGGTCGCGACCGCCGACATCGTCGAGGATCGATTGGGTTCGGTGCGCCGCGCGGCTCGACAATCCGGCTCGATCGTGATTCTCAAGGGCCACCTGACCCTGATCGCCGATCCGGAGGGTGGCGTCTACGTGAATCCGACCGGAAATCCAGGCATGGCAACCGGAGGTTCGGGCGACGTGCTGACCGGCTTGATCGCCGCCCTGCTCGCGCAGGGCCTCGAACCCCTCGCCGCGGCTCAGCTCGGCACCTTCGTTCATGGCATGGCGGGCGATTCGGCGGCGGTGGCGGTGGGTGAGCGATCCCTAGCCGCCGGGGATCTGCTGGGCTTCGTACCGTCTTCGTTCGAGGCATTGGCTCGATGGGGCGATCCTGGAGCCGCCGGAGCCGGGTTCGAGGCCAACAAGTGAGGTTCTGGGTTTCGCGCTCCGAAGGCGAGACGCTCACCATAGGTGCGGAGTTGGCAAGAACGCTCGCGCCGGACGGCGTGTTGTTGCTGTGGGGTGAGCTCGGTTGCGGCAAAACGGTGCTTACCCGGGGACTGGCTCAGGGGCTCGGCTTCGAGAGGCGGGAGATTCAGTCGCCGACCTATACGCTGATTCACGAGTATGAGAGGTCGGGAACACGATTTGTTCACGCCGATCTCTTTCGTCTCGAGCCCGAACAGGTCGCAACCCTCGGTTTGGAGGAAGTGCTTGCGGGGCCGGGGCTAAAAGTGGTGGAGTGGGCGGACAGGCTGCCCTTTCCGGTGGCTGGGGCTCTTCGGCTCCGAATCTTGGTCGGGGCGTCCGGTGAGCGGCGAATCGAAGAGATCGACGAGCCATGAGAACTAGAACCTCTGGCAGAGCCGAACCTCCGGGCAGAACTAAAACCTTCCGGCGAACGGACCGGCTAGCAAGACGATAGGAAGATAGAGGGAGCAAGACATGAAGATCGAAAAAGTTGGCGTTCTGGGGTGTGGGCTGATGGGTTCGGGGATTGCCGAAATCTGTGCCAAGGCGGGAATCGAGACCGTCGTGCGCGAAGTCAACGCCGAGTTTCTCGAGAAGGGTATGGCTCGCTTGGAGAAATCGATGGGCCGGGCCGTCGAGAGGGGCAAGTTGAGCGCCGAGGATCGCGATGCAGCTCTGGGGCGACTCAAAGGCACTACCGACGATGGAGATCTCTCCGACTGCGACCTCATCATCGAGGCGATCGTCGAGAACCTAGAGGAGAAATGCCGCACCTACGCCGCGCTCGACGAGATCGTGAAGCGGGAGGCGCTTTTCGCCAGCAACACGTCGTCTCTCACCATCACCGAACTGGCCATGTCGACCGAGCGACCCGACCGGTTTCTCGGCCTCCATTTCTTCAATCCGGTGCCGGTCATGAAATTGGTAGAGGTGGTTCGAACTCTCATGACTTCGGACGACGCCTTCATCGCGGCCTTCGAGTTCGCAAAGGCTATTGGCAAGGAGCCGGTCGCGGCCAACGACAACTCCGGATTCATCGTCAACCGACTGCTGGTACCTTACCTACTCGATGCGATTCGGGCTCTCGAGAGCGGCGTCGGCTCGGTCGAGGACATTGACAAGGCCATGCAGCTCGGCTGTGCCCATCCCATGGGCCCGATGCGACTGCTCGACTTCGTCGGTCTCGACACGACCTACTACATCGCCAACATCATGTTCGAGGAGTACCGCGAGACCCGCTTTGCTCCGCCGCCGCTGCTCAAGAAGATGGTCCTGGCCGGGCGCTACGGCAGAAAGAGCGGACGAGGCTTTTACGAGTATTGACAATCGGGGACACCCTTCCTGGGTGTCCCCTCCCAAAACTCCCATTCCTTGGTGTCCCTTTGCGGCTCGGGATCATTCGGCATCGCGGCGACCGTTGCGAAGTCAGGTGGTAGTCACCACGTTATCTGGTAACGTTGCGGTGCGAGCGTAGCGATGCACCTCCTGTCCCGCCTCCCATTCCGCCCTTTCCTCGAATCCGAACTCTGTTGACCGAGCCCGTTTTTCCATGCCTCAGGTGACCCTCGCTGAGGAGGGTATCGACGCGTTGTTTGGAGCGCGAGACCAGAACCTCAAACGGATCGAGCGTGCCTTCGACGTCACTCTTTCCGCCCGCGGGAATCAAGCCAGCATCGACGGTGCGCCGGAGAAGGCGGTGGTGGTCGAGCATCTGCTCAAGGAGTTTTCGGTCTTGATGGGGCGGGGGTTTCAGGTGCGGCCGATAGATGTCGATACCGCGATCCGCGTGCTCAAGGAAACGCCGGATGCCTCGCTGGTCGAGTTTTTCTCGGAAGACGGCATCTTGAGTTCGGTGCGTCGGCTGGTGAACCCGCGAAGCCTTGCCCAGCAGATGTACCTGAAGGCGATGGCCGATTCCGATATGGTGATCTCGATCGGTCCGGCCGGTACCGGCAAGACCTATCTGGCCGTGGCCATGGCGGCGGCGGCTCTGAGGGACAAGAAGATCGGGCGCATCGTTCTGACCCGTCCCGCGGTCGAAGCCGGGGAAAAGCTGGGCTATCTCCCGGGAGACCTGACGGAGAAAGTCAATCCGTACTTGCGGCCCCTCTACGACTCGCTCTACGATTTGATCGGTTTCGACAAGGTAACCAGAATGCTCGATCGCGGAACCATCGAGGTGGCGCCTTTGGCCTTCATGCGCGGCCGCACGCTCAACGATGCCTTCATCATTCTCGACGAAGCACAGAATACGACCAGTGAGCAGATGAAGATGTTCCTGACTCGCATCGGTTTCGACTCGAAGGCCGTAATCAACGGCGATATCACGCAGGTCGATTTGCCATCGGGCACGGTTTCAGGGCTGCGTGAGGCGAACCACATCCTGCAAGACATAGATGGAATCGCCTTCGTTCGCTTCACCGAGCGTGACGTCGTACGCCATCCGCTGGTGCAGAAGGTCATCAGCGCCTACCAGCGCTATGAGGACGGTCGTGGCGGTAAGCCTGCGGGTGAAGAGACCTCGTGACGGTGCTGACAATCTCAGAAGATCCTGACCCGGACCCCGACCGCTCATTGGGCCAAGCTTCGCTCCGGAGGGTGCAGGTCGACAACCCGAATCGCTATCGGGAAGCCGGTGCGCGCAGTCTGCGCCCCTGGCTGGAACGGTTGGTCGACGAGGTCGCGGACCACCCGTCTGCGACTCTTGCCGTCCGTTTCGTCAGTGATCGTGAGATGACGCGGCTGAATAACGAGTTCCGTGGGCAAGGCCGACCCACCGACGTCCTTACCTTCCCGGGCGAGGAGACCGTCGAAGGAGTGCACTTGGGGGACATAGCCGTGTCGGTCCCGAGCGCTCGGCGCCAGGCCAGGGAGCGGGGGCATTCGGTCGAGCGCGAACTCGAGTTCTTGCTCCTCCACGGGTTGCTTCACTGCCTGGGCCATGACCATGAGACCGATGATGGCGAAATGGCGCGGCTCGAACGACGCCTCCGGCGTCGGTGGATTCAGGCTTCATGAGTAGCGAGTTCGGCGGTTTCGCTTTGCTCGCTGTGCTCACGGCATCGATCGGCGTGGCGTCCGTTTTGTTTCAGGTCCTGGCCGCCATGCTGGACCGTCCGGGACCGATCCGAGTTCGCCACTGGGCGGAGGAGGCCGGAGGCAAGCTCGAGGAACTCTATGCCGCGCCCCCGAAGTTCGAGGCGTTTCGTTACCTTCTTAGCTTCCTGTCCAAGAGCTTGCCGATTGCTTTGACTCTGAGTGTCGTGGCGCTCTCCCGCACCCGCGGAGCCGGGGAGCGCGGGGCGATGGCGTGGGGCGTCGGGATAGCCGTGGCCGTGCTCTTGGTTACCGAGGTTTTCAATCGAGTCTTCGTCGGCAACAGGGCCGAGCAGGTGCTTCGCCGACTCACCCCCACCTACCGCCTGGTGCGCTGGATACTCGGTCCCTTGGTGCCCTTGATCTCGCCGATCGTTCGGGCCGCCTCCGAGGAGAACGGCGATTTCGGGGTGCCCGGCGACGAGGTTTCGGACGGAGAGATCGAGGCGTTTCTGGATGTCGGCGCGAAGGAGGGAATTATCGAGCCGGACGAGGGTGACTTGATCCTGCGGGTGATCGACTTCGGCGACTCGATAGTCAAGAGCGTGATGACACCACGAATCGACATGGTATGCGCTCCGGCCACGACCGGACTCGATGACCTGATTGGGCTATTCCTCGAGTCTCGGCACTCGCGGATTCCGCTCTATGTCGATTCCGTGGACGACATTCGGGGAGTCCTCCACATTCGCGACGTCTTGGCGGCCTCGCAGGAGCACAGGCCTCCGGCTCCGCGCAGTCTTGCCCGCGAGGCGTTCATAGTGCCCGAGACCAAACCCCTGACCGAACTTCTGCGAGAGATGCAGGCTGGTCACCACCAGATGGCGATCGTTGTGGAGGAGTACGGTGGTACCGCAGGGCTGGTCACGGTCGAAGATCTTGTCGAGGAGATTGTCGGCGAGATCGTCGATGAACACGAAGAGGGGGAAGTCGGCGCCAAGCAACTGGAGGGCGGCGGTTGGCGTCTCGAGGGGATGACGTCGCTCGATGCAGTCGAAGACCTGTTTGATGTCGAATTGGATGATGAGCCGTATGAAACCGTGGGCGGCCTGATTTTCGGGTACCTGGGCGACTTGCCCGAAGTGGGCGCTACGATCGAGGCCCACGGCCTGCGATTCGTCGTCGAGAAAGTGGGCGAGCGCCGGGTTGACCGGCTGCGGATCGAACGGGTTGCTGACTCCGGCGCAAGCAGCGGCGCGCAGGAGGCTCGATGACCGGCTTTCGCTCCGGCACGATCGCTCTGGTTGGGCGCCCCAACGCGGGCAAGTCGACGCTGATGAATCGCTACCTCGGCGAGAAGCTGGCGATTGTCTCCGACAAACCGCAAACAACGCGACACCGGCTGGTGGGGATTCGGACCAGTGCCCGCGGGCAGATGGTCTTCTATGACACACCCGGTGTCCACAAGCCGCTCCATCAGCTCAACCGGCGCATGGTCCAGTATGCGGTGGATGCCTTGAACGATGCGGATGTCGTGTGCCTGCTGGCGGACGCCACCCAGAAGTTCGCCGGTGGCGACGCTCACATGCTGGCTCTGCTCGAGCACACCAATGTGCGGCGGTTCGTGGCCCTGAACAAGGTCGATATCGTCTCCAAGCCGAAGCTGCTGCCGCTGATCGAGCGCTACGCCGGATCGGACCTGTTCGA
Source organism: Acidobacteriota bacterium (assembly GCA_022561975.1). GTDB lineage: Bacteria > Acidobacteriota > Thermoanaerobaculia > Multivoradales > JAHEKO01 > CALZIK01. The sequence continues at coordinate 6,401 of JADFQD010000085.1, read as the reverse complement.
TGAAATCGTTCCAATCAGCGCCCTGGATGGCGGCGGCTGCGATACCCTGCTCGACTTTCTCTTCGAGGCTCTTCCGGAGGGCGAGCCACTCTACGATCCCGAGTTGTTTACCCTGCACTCGGAGAAGTTCCTGGCGGCGGAACTCATCCGCGAGAAAGTGCTTCACGAGACCCGCGACGAGCTACCGTATACGACCGCGGTGGTGATCGAGATGTGGGAGGAGGACGAACGCAAGAACCTGACCAAAATTCACGCCTCGCTGCTGGTCGAGAAATCGGGTCAGAAGGCGATTCTGATCGGCCGGCAAGGCGCGACCATCAAGAAGCTCGGAACCGCGGCTCGCCACGATCTCGAAGCACTCTTGGGGCGCCGGGTGTATCTTGATCTCAACGTCCGTTGCGAACCTCGATGGCGCGAGAGTAATCGACTGTTGAGCGATCTCGATCGCGGTCTGTTCCCGGACTTGCTCTCAGGCTCCTACGGCGCGAAGTCGTCGATGCGCTCGTAGCCTTCGGGCAGCTCGAACTCGAAGGCCGCAGGTTCTGTTTCCGGATCGACAACGAGGTCGCTAATCGTGATCTCGATCGCGCCCTCGCCCTGAGGCCCGCTGAATATCCGTACCCGCCGCCGGGGCAGAAAATCCTCGGTGGAGAAGAACCAGGTCGATTGGCCTTGGCCGCCGGCATAGGTGACCTCGATTTCGTAGCATTCGACGCCCTCGATCTCCTGGGTTCCCATGAGCTCGGCTCTGTCGGCGTTGATTTCGTCACTGAAAGGCGTCGGGTGAATGAACTCGAGCATCCGCACGTTGCGGAGTGCCCTGCCGGTGGTTCCGATGACGTTCGGATCCATGTCGACGTAGGCTTTCTTGGTCTGATGGTCGATCAGAAAGTAGAGGTCACCGTTGCCGCCGGCGGTGATTTCGATCACCTCGTCGGTCCCCGGTCGATTGGTCTTGACACTGGCGCGGAAATTCTCGGGTGCTGAGCCGGTCCACCCGACCATCAGAGCTTCCCCCTCAGCCGGGGCCGCGAAGTTGGTGGCGGCTCCGCTCGGCTTGCTGGTAACCTGGTAGCGAACCCCTCGCACCGCCCGGGTTGCGGCATCGGCCTTGCGCAGGATCTTGATCGCCTCGGGTTCGTTTGAATCCTCGGCTGCGATGTCGGCGGCGACAGTGACCGGGGCGAGCGCCGCTTCGGTGCTCTTCGCAGCCGCCTCGGTCGCCTCTTTCGCAGCCTCGACGACCGCGGTGGCCACTTCGCTGCCGGTTTCGGGAGCAGCTCCGTCGGCAGCCCGGGAGGCTGCGGCCCCCAGGTCCAGGGCCATGATGTTGACCTTGTCGCGGATGTACATGGTCTTACCGACGATCGTGGGAGCGGTCCAGGCGACCCGGTTCAGAATCTCGGCCTCGGAGTGAATTGTCATGCCTTCGGGGGTAGCGGTCGTCAGGTAGAGTTTGCCGTCTTCGTCGAGCACGATCACCCGACCGTCCGCGTAGACGGTGTTGGCCTTGGCGAAGCCACGCCGGCGCCACGGAATCTCGCCGGTCTTGACATTGATCGCCGACATGAAGGCCGGTGAGCGAGCCCCGCTGGTTCCGTAAACGTAGTCGCCATCGGCGACGCTGGTGACATGATAAAATTGAATCTTGCGAGTGGACCAGAGTTCCTCGACCTGAGTCTTGCCGTCCTCCCCACGAGTCAGCTCGAGGCCGCGTGAGCCGGCTTGGAGCGACGACAAAAAGAGGTACTTTCCGTCCACCAGCGTCGGCGGGTTGATGTTCTGCTCGAACTGATTTTCCAGTGGGTAGCGCCAAAGGAGTTCGCCGTTGCTGGGGTCGACGCCGATCAACTCCTTGGCCATAAACGTGATCAGCTGCTCCTGTCCGGCGACCTCGAGGATCTCGGGCGTGGAGTAACTGTTGGCAAAGCTTAGGCTCCGCCAGACCACGCTACCGTCTTTCTTGTCGAGCGCAACGATGCTCTTGTCCGGGGCGCCGACCAGGACGATCACAGTGTTGCCATACTCGACTGGACTCGAGGCGTAGCCGTGAGGGAGTCGGTTGCCGCCGAAATCCTCGCCCCAGAGATCCTGCGACCAGAGAATCTCTCCGTTGGCCTTGTCGATCGAATGCATGAGGCCGGCAACACCGATGGTGTAGATGCGATCACCCGAGATCAGCGGGGTTGCGCGCGGCCCGATACCGAATTGTGTTATGTGGTTCTCGTGCGGGTCGTGATCGTAGCGTTGCTCCCAAATTGTCTCGCCGGTACCGGCGTCGAGGCAGATGACGGCTTCTTGATCTCCGGCCCGGTACATGGTGTAGAGGCGATCGCCCTCGACCAGGATGGTCGAGTAGCCGTCACCGAGTTCTCGAGACCATAGGCGCCTGGGGCCTTCGGCGGGCCAGCGCTCGGCGATGTCGGCGGCGGGTGCCCTGAAGTTCCGGTTTGGGCCGCCCCATTGGGTCCAGTCTTGGGCTTCGCCGGCAAGGACCAGGGCCGGAAGCGTAATCGCGAGTATGAGCAGCACCACCAGGTGACGCCGAGAAATGGCTGGGATCGATGTCTTCATGTTTCCTTCCCTTCTGTCGAGACCCGTCGCGGTCGCCGCCGGTGGAGCACATTGCGTGCGCTTTGGGCGGATAGGTCGAGGTTCCGGCCCGCCGTCGATTCCACCGGATAGGTACGCTGTGAGGCGGCCAAGGTTGCGTCGGACATATGGGAACCTATTTCCGCGCGAACCCTAAGGGCAACTCAGCCTCGGTTCGGCCTGGTTCCGAGTTGAGCACGCCCTGGATGTAGCTCGCGCTATCGAAGTAGCGCTGGGCTGCCTCTCGGATCGAGTCGCGGGTCACGGCTTCGATCTTGCGGTCGTATTCGAGGATCTCCCTCAGAGGTAGATCGTTGATCTGCTGGAGATGCAAAGCTGCCAGCCAGAAGCGGTTTTGCTCGAGCGCGGTCTCGCGCGATCGCCGCTGGATCTGGCGGACCTTATCCACGGTTTCCTGGGTGGGCCCTTCGGTCTTGAGTCTATCGAGCTCGGCGAAGGCCGTCGCAAGCAGCTCGTCGGTTCGCTCAGGGTCGCAAGTAAAGCTGATGCTCGAGTTGTACCGTCCCTTCGGATGGCGGCGAAGGCTGGAGTTGACGCGAACTCCGTACACGCCGCCCAGGTCTTCGCGCATCACTTCGCGGAGCCGAATGCGGAGAGCATCGGCCATCGAACTCGCGATGTGCGCCTGGAGTGGGCTCCAGTCTGCAAAGCCGTGGAAGACAATACGTACGTTGCTCTTGGGCTCGATGCCCTTGAGCACTTCGAACTCGGTGACACCGGCCTCGGCGTAGGCTTCGACATCGCGAAAAGCCTCGTCACGGTGACTCGCCGGTAGAGAAGCCATCCAGGTCTCGACCAGCGGCCTGATTTTGCCCAACTCGAAGTTCCCCACCATCGTGAAGACGAAGTCCGAGGCATCGGAAAACCGGTCACGGTAGATTTCGAGGACTCGGTCTAGATCGATTTCATCGAGGGTCTCGATGGTGATCAGGCGCCGCCGGGGGTGACCCCTAAAACTGACTTCGTTCCATTTCTTGCTGAACCAGAAGCTCGGGGAGGCTTCCTGGTTCTCGAGACGGCCTCGGGCCGTGCTCAGGTAGGACTGGAAGGCCGTTTCGTCGCGTCGCGCCCCGGTGAACCTCAGGTAGAGCAATTGAAACATGGTCTCGAGGTCACGCGGAGAAGCGCGGCCGCTGATGCCTTCGCCGATTTCACCGACGAATGCGCGGACACCCGCGACCTTGCCGGTCATGGCTTTGCCGAGTTCGATGGAGTCGAAGTTGCCGAGCCCCATCTCGGCGACCACCGCCGTAGCCTGGATTGCCGAAATGTAGTCCTCTTCCGGAATCAGGGAGTGCCCACCGGGGCTATAGCCTCGAAGCAAGACCTCGTCGTTTTTGAAATCGGTAGGCTTGAGCAGTAGCTCGATGCCGTTCGAGAGTCTCCAAAGGGTCGCGCCGAGTTCGGCAATGGCTTCCTCCGAGACGATGCTCCCGGGCACGGGCGTCTGTTCGACCAGCGGCTCGTCGCGCGTCCTGTCCACCCAGGGAGTGACCCCCAGCCTCTCGGCGGCGGCAAACACATCCAGCAGCTCGGCTTCCCCGGGAATACCCGCCGCTTCGGTGTCGGGGCCGCTGAGCAGGATGACTCGATTTGTGTCCGAGATCCACTGGTGGGCGCGGGCGTTGATTTCGGCAAGCTCAATTCCCGGCATCAGCTCTTGGTAGAGGTCGCGGACGAACTCGATGCTCGGGATTGGAGTCTGATTCAGATAATGGCGCGTATAGCCGTCGGCGTAGCGGGCAGACTCCTGCTTATCGCGTTCCTCCCAGAGGCGCTCTACGCCGCGCAGCGTGTTGATCTTCGCGCGGGCGAACTCGCTCTCGGAGAAACCGTACTCAGCGACTCGTTTCGCCTCGACGAGAAGCGTTGTCAGGCCGCGCGCGACGCCTCCGTCACGAACTCCCGCCGAGAGGCGGTATATTGCTTTGGTCCTACCCAGTGGCCCCGAACCGGCGTATCCGTACTGGTACGGCGGGTCGGCCTCTTTTGCCAGCTCGCGCAGTCGCGCATTCATCATTCCGTCGTAGAGGTCGTCGAGGAGTTCTCTGCGGGCATCACCTACGGCTCCGGTGCTCTGTTTCGATCGCTTGTAGCCGACCGAGACTTCTATGGCTGTCGCTTCCTCGTCGGTGACGATCGAAACCAGCGTTTCGTCGTGATCAGGGATCGGAAACTCCGTGCGGGGACGGGGCGTCTTGGGCATGGGAATCCGTCCGAAGTGCTCGCGAATGCGTTCGAGCGTGTCTCCCTCGTCAAAGTCGCCGACCGCTACGACGGCCATCAGATCCGGGCGGTACCAGTCGCGATAGAAGTTCCTAAAGGCCTCGTGGGGAGCGCTCTCGAGGATTGCCTTTTCTCCGATGGGCAGACGCTCGGCGTAGCGCGAGCCGTGGAAGGTGACCGGCAGCTGCTGATCGCGGATCCGGCCGTTGGCGCCGCGGCCGAGGCGCCACTCCGCGATTACCACTCCTCGCTCCTTGTCGATCTCGTCTCCGTCGAAGCTGACCTGATGGGCCCAGTCTTCGAGGATTTGGAAGGCGGTCGCGAAGATCTCCGGGTCGTCGGTAGGCACCTCGAGCATGTAAACCGTCTCGTCGAAGCCGGTGTAGGCATTGACGTCGGCCCCGAAGCGCATGCCGATCTTCTCGAGGTAGTCCACGAGCTCCTGCTTGGCGAAGTTCTTGGTGCCGTTGAAGGCCATGTGCTCGACGAAATGAGCCAGGCCGAGCTGGTCTTCGTCCTCGAGCGTGGATCCGGCGTTCACCAGCAGGCGGAGCGAGGCTCTATTCTTCGGCTTGCCGTTGGCGCGCACGTAGTAGGTTAGACCATTCTCGAGCTTGCCAAGGGTGACGCCCGGATCGATTGGAATCGGGGCATCGGGATCGAAGCGATCGTCGGTGAAGGCGAAGGCTGGAGCGAGCGAGGGCTCGGCTTCTGCTCCCGACGGCTGAACCGCCTCCTGCTGCACGGATGCCGGAGGAAGGGGAGGCGGGGCGCCGGGCGAGAGGATGCACAACCGGCCCCGATGGCTACGAGGAGGAAAGCGGCGAGGGGAAGCCTGGCCCCCCGAAAGCTAGATCTCTTCATGATAGGTTCCTTGCAATGTGCCGACGGAGGTCTAGACTCGATGCCCGCCAGGGGGCCCAGGAGGATCTTAATACCGTGCGTCCTTCACTTCTATGGTTCGGGATCGCCGTTGGTGTGATCGGGTTCAGGGGGCAGCCGCAGGATACATTCCTGAGGATCGCCGCCCTGGAGGACGCTCGCTCCCTGGGGAAGGAGGGGGAGCTCATCGGGCTCCTCTCCCATGGCGACCCGAGGGTTCGGGCACGGGCCTGCCTGGCCCTCGGCAGGATCCAGGTCCCCGATGCGATCGTTCCCCTGCGCGGTCGTCTCAAAGATCCCGATCTCACCGTGAAGAAGGCGGCGGTGTTCGCCCTGGGTCAGATCGCGCTGGGCCGACCGGAGGCGGCCTCTCCGGCGGGTGAGATGGCCAGGGAGGTGGTCAGGACTCTCGTTTCTCTCGCACGGGAAGCGGAGCCGACTCTCCGCGCCCTGGCGGCCGACGCCCTGGGGAAAACAGCCATAAGATTCGTGCCTTAATGGATAAGGATTTAGGCCCGCGTGCTGGCCGCCACATCGCGCCAGCGGCGGCACGCGGAAAAGTGATCCGGCTCCACTTCGACCATCGGCGGCACTTCGGCCTTGCAGGCATCCTCGCGGATGGGACAGCGGCCATAGAGCGGGCATTCCGCCTTGGGGTTGATCGCCGTGGGAATCTCGCC
>JADFQD010000084.1:10531-16650 GCA_022561975.1 Acidobacteriota bacterium | reverse complement strand
GTCTGCGGCTTGTCGCACCGGATCGGCTGCGAGGTGGGCGTAACCCGACTGCTACTATCCCCCTCAACTAGTCGAATTGATTGGACGCGGTGTCTCGCCTGCTAGTAGTCCTGCGCCTCTAGGACAAACGAGGTTGTAGCCGACCAGCTCTCGCCATCGCCGAGGTCGCCGCGTAGTTCCACCTCGCACCCGGCCATGTCACAGAATGACACCACTGGCCAAGCCGGGAAGTGAGCTTCGATCGTGCCCTTGCGTTGCTCGTCTCGTGTCCGAAAATTAGGCCGCAACATCTCGACTGCTTCTGGAAGAGCAACCCCCTGCACGCTGGCAACGTGAATCGATCGACGGATCAGGTCAGACCTACGGTAGCCCTCAGGCGGTGCTACCTTGAAGACAACCTCGGGAATTTCCTTGCGCCGAGAGAAATCAAACCGAAGCGTCGAACGTCGCGGATTGGCAGTTGCGACGAAATACCCGGCCTCGTCAGGCACCGCCGGCTCGTCTTCTACCAAAAGTTCAACATCTCGGTCCGCCGCAACGTACGCGGTCAATTCAGCCCCCTTAGGCAAGCTCGCCACCTTGCCCTTCACCAAAAACCCGCCAACCACCCCGAACATGATCCCCGAAGCGAGCGACCCGCCACCCCGACCATCGCCCTTGAACTTGAAATCCCCCTCCAGTGGAACGATCGCCCCGTCCACCGCCCGCAAGCTTTGGAGTCGGATCGTCATCGCGCCGGACCGACCAAAGCTCTTGCTCTTCTTCGTCTCCCCGACCGTTCCGGTTGCCCATGTGCCCTTACGAACGACTACTTGGTTACGCACCACGACGTCTTCAGATACCCGCAAAAAGACCAACGAGCCGGGCGGGTTTTGTGCTGAGTTGAGATGATGGGCGAGTTCCAGGGATATCGGCTGGCCCATCGACAGAAGAACGGCGCCGCTCGCCATCGCGCTAGGCGTGGCACTGAACAGGAGCCCCGCAGCAGCGCAGAGCGCCAGTTTCGCCTTCGCCATATCGAGCTTTCTTTCCTTCTTGTCTGACCCAGGCCATCCGGCCCTTCCTCGAGTATACGGTGCGCAGAGGCGACTTGGCGGTAGACTGAATCGAACCACAAAGAGGTGCGCCTCTAGCTTGGAGACGGGTAGACCGAAGGAGAACGCCATGAAGAAAATCAAACTCTTTGTCGGCATTTGCTTGCTCACGCTTGCCGCGCCTCGGGCGAGCCAAGCGGTCATCACGTTCACGCAGCTTGCCGACAATGTGTTTGTCGTGAGCCATCGCGTCAAGTTCATCGGCAGTCGCGGCCAGGCGATGAAGCTGGTGTACACGAAGGCGGCCTCGCTGTGTGTCGCGGCGGGCTACACACACCTCGAGCTGGCGGAGCAGGAGTCACAGGCGGGCAACCAGTATGAGGTTGCGAACGCGAGCGTCCGGGTGAAGTTCTTCCTGGCCGACGGTGAGGGTCGTCTCGATTGCGTCAAGAACGCGAACCAGGAGCACGTCACGCACGCCAGAAACAAGCTCGCGAAGATGGGCTACCAGGCGCCGGGTCCGGAAACGGTGAAAAAGGCAGCCGCGGAGGAGGGGAGCGGAGGATCGGCTGGGACGCCGACGGGTACTTGTACGATCGAGCAGATCGTTACGATGGCCAAGGCCGGGCTTTCAATTGAGCAGATCACGGCGGCCTGTCCGGCGGAGTGATTCGGTCTGAGCCGGGCGCACCATGATTTCTCGATCGAGCACTGACTTTGACACTTGTCCCGGAGCTCCGAAAACCTTCGTCGCCGGTGATCGTAGGTGGTACGTAGCCACGCTCGAGCCGAAAGAGCCTAAGGGAAGAGCAGTGCGCTGGTGGTGGCGTAGAAGGCAACTTCTGACCTAGTCCCCGTGGCACACTCCTGGCACACTTGGGCACAACAATTGACCGCTATCGGCAGAAAGTGGCAACAATGGCGAGGTGGATAACCCGCTGATTCGATTGCTGTTAGCTGTTGTCGAGCGTTGCCGAGTTTTGGGCGTACCCGGTCTTGAAAACCGGCGTCGGTTCACGCCGACCGCGGGTTCGAATCCCGCCCCCTCCGCCAATAACCGTCCGTGACTTCCGGATCGTTAGAAGCCGAGAGCTGCCGACGAGTTCCAGCCCGCTCGGCCTGTCTCTGCGGCGTAAGAGGTAGAATCCGTTCGAACGGAGCAACACAATGACACCGGCCATCGAAGAAAAGCGCGAAGCCGTGGCAGACCTCTGCCATAGGTTAGATGTTGAGCGCCTTCACGTCTTCGGCTCGGCGGCGAGCGACCGATTCGATACGGAGGCGAGCGATCTGGACTTCCTTGTGGAGTTCCTCAGGTCGGACACCATGACTCTCGCGGATCAGTATTTTGGCCTGTCGAGTGCCCTCGAAGAACTCTTCGATCGCGAAGTGGACCTGGTGACGGCAGGGTCCCTACGAAACCCGTACTTCATCCGGTCGATCGAGGAGACCCGCCGTTTGCTCTATGCGGCCTGATTCTCCCAAGCATCTCGAGGACGTCCGGGACGCTGCCGCGTTCGTGCTCGAAGTCACGAGCCGGAAAGACTTGGCCGAATACCTGAAAGACCGCCTACTTCGGCAAGGTGTGGAGCGCAATTTCGAGATTATCGGCGAGGCACTCCGCCGGCTGCGACAATATAAAATCGGTGACAGGCTACTCATTTCTGCTTGGATTTGCGTCCGACCTTATGGGGTCTTAGGCGCCGTCCGGTGGCTCTCTCGAGTCGATCGACGAAACTCTCGGAACCGAGCGGCCTGCCGATGCGTCCGTGGTGTCTGAGGGCTTCGGCTTCCTCACGGGCGCGCTGGTCTTGCGCCAAACAGAGGCTCCGGTCAGCGAGGCGCTCCTGTCACAGATGGCCGGTCCATCGGTGCCGACGGTTGACTTCCAAGAGCATAGCGATGGTGCGTCTCACCCAGTGACCGGGCGCCGCGCCGCGTTGTGTGGTGCGGAACGCCCAGGACGACGAGGCGAGGAAAGCGGGCCATCGTCTAGCAAGACGGAAACGAGCCCGGACATCTGGCTAAATGAGTAGCCTGTCACCTCTTTCCGCCTCTTTCCCGCAGATGCTCCATCACCCGCAAGCGTCCCCCTCTGGGGCGTTCAAAGAGCGCCCTACTTCCGCATGCGTGGATCGAAGTGAAACGGGCGAGGTCGCCCGATCCTAATCCTCGAAAACTCCCGATGTGCGGGATTCAGAAGGTAGTTCCTCTCCTCCGGCACAACCGCCGAAGGCACCGAAAGGACGGCTGTTTCGCCGCGTCGAAGCCACTCCGTTCCGATGTCCTGGAGGGCTTCCGGGGCCGGACACGTTCGCCAGTGTTTGGGTAGGTTCCCCGTCTCGACGATCTCCTGCTCGATGCGTCGCGGAATCTCGGCTCGCAGCGACACGAGGCGGTCCGGAGCGAGATCCGTATCGAGATTGACGAAGTACTCGAGAGTAGCAAGCGAGAGACTCTCGGAAGCGTACACCGCGCGGATTCCCGGGTGGTTCCAGCGGCCTCCATAGAGCCGCGCTCCCTCGCCATCGAACGAGGCGTAGCCCGCCTTGGCGAGCCTCCAGACGAAGGCCATTAGCTGACAACGCCGTGCTCGATTCGGCCCAGAACCTGCTCGACCTGGCGCGAGCCAAGGTCGGTGCGGACCAGATGCAGCGGGGGATCGCCTCCAAGTGCCCGGTTCGAGCGATGGAGCCAGCGCGCTGCCGTCTCGGTGTCCCCGAGCACCTCGGTTGCTCGGGCCGCGATCCGGGCCATCCGGTAGAGGCGATCCGACTCGTCCGGCTGCAGCCGCCGCTCGATCTTGCGCCGACTGAACGTGCGCGGCGACAGATCGAGCGCCTCACAGACCTCGCTGCGTTCCAAGTGGAAGATCCCCATGACCGACTCGAGAGCGGCGTAGGGCAGGCCGTCCAGAATGCGAGCGCGCAGCTCCGCGCTGGAACGCGGCCTTTTCACAAAGGCGGCCCGGCCACCCAGGATGCGCACAACATCGGGGGTCACGGTTGAGATCTTTGCTTCGGCATTAGCCATGTGGCCCAGATAATACCGCCAGTTGGCCGATCAAGTCAACCACTCTCAGTCTTCCCTAGAGCCGACAGCCCTTAAAAAGCGGTGACAGGCTACTCATTTCTGCTTGGATTGCGTCCGATCTTCTGGGGTCTTAGGCGCCGTCCGGTGGCTCTCTCGAGTCGATCGACGAAACTCTCGGAACCGAGCGGCCTGCCGATGCGCCCGTGGTGTCTGAGGGCTTCGGCTTCCTCACGGGCGCGCTGGTCTTGCGCCAAATAGAGGCTCCGGTCAGCGAAGCGCTCCTGCCACAGATGACCGGTCCATCGGTGCCGACGGTTGACTTCCAAGAGCATAGCGATGGTGCGCCTCACCCAGTGACCGGTTGCCGCGCAGCGTTATGTGGTGCGGTAGGCCCAGGGCGACGAGGCGAGGAAAACGGGCCATCGTCTAGCAAGACGGAAACGAGCCCGGACATCTGGCGAAATGATCAGCCTGTCACCGCTTTCGAGTAATCGACCTCATGAGAACAAGGGGGCAGCGCTTGGCACGCGGACCTTGGCAGCAGATCCGGAGCGCAATCGTGTCCACAGGACAGGACTACCCGTTCGGGGGGCGAGAATCTCCTACGTCCTTCCCTATCATTCCTGTGTGGCTCGGTTTCGAGTCACTTTCGTCATAGGGTGATGGAATGAAATGCGTTTTTGTTGGCGTCCTCGTCGTTCTTGGAGCTGTCTTGGCGCCGAGCGGCGCCGCCGTTGCCGAGGACGAGGCGCCGAGTTTTGCCGACAGTCTGAAGAACGGCAAGTCCGAGGTGTGGTTGCGTTATCGGCTCGAAAACGTCTCGGACGATGCCCTGGGAGACAAGGACGCCACCGCGTCTACCTTGCGCACGACCGTCAGCTATCGTACCCGTCCGTACAAGAAGTTCAGCTTGTTCGTCGAGGCCGAAAACGTAGCCGCCGTCGGCGACGACAGTTACAACAACCGAGGTGCCGGCTCGCTGTCTAACGGTGTGACCGACCGGCCCGTGGTCGCCGATCCCGCGCTGACCGAGTTCAATCAGGCCTATCTGAGGTGGGACAACGGCAAGACGAAATGGACGCTCGGCCGTCAGGAGATTCTCTATGGTGACCAGCGCTACGTCGGTCCGGTGTGCTGGCGCCAGAACCATCAGTCCTTCGACGCCCTCAGCCTGGTCAGTTCGGCGATCGAGGGATGGACGATCTCGTACTCCTATCTGGACGCGATTCATCGCATCTTCGGCGATAGCCAGGATGTGGCAGCTCACCTTCTGAACGCCGAGGTGGACCTGGGCAGCGTCGGCGGATTGACGCTCTATGGCTACCTGCTCGACTACGACGACATCGCGCCTCTTTCCTCAGCCACATTCGGTGCTGAGTTGTCCGGCAAGAAAGACCTCGAGGGCGACTGGGAGCTGGTCTACGAACTCGAGGCTGCCCGGCAATCCGATGCTGGCGACAACCCCAACGATCTCGATGTCGGCTACCGGCATGTGGCTTTCGGTGCCTCGCGCGATGGCCTGACGATACGCGTCGGCCTCGAGGTTTTGGAGGGCAGCGCCGCGGGTGCGTTTCGCACCCCGCTTGCGACGCTGCATAAGTTCAACGGCTGGGCGGACAAGTTCCTGGCCACGCCTCGCGATGGCCTCGAAGACCTTTATCTGTCGGTCTCGGGCAAGGTTGCGAAAGGTCTCGGCTGGGCCGCGATCTACCACGACTTCAGCGCCACCGAAGGCGGAGCGTCCTTTGGCGAGGAACTCGATCTCCTGATCATCTACAAGAGCTCACGGGGGCAGACGTTCGGGCTCAAGGGAGCGTTATATGATGCTCAGGACTTCGCTGCGGATACCGACAAGTGGATGTTGTGGACGGACTACTCCTTTTGAGATTGGCCGGCCCAAGAGACGTTGGTCGCTTGGGAGGGAGATGTGGGGGTTGACTCGATGACGACAGATCAGGAAAACAAACCAGTCGACGAAGAGACGCCGCGGCGCAGGTTTCTCGCCACCTCGTCGAAAGCGCTTATGGTTGCCGGTCTCGCCGGCGGCTACGG
>JADFQD010000084.1:0-10521 GCA_022561975.1 Acidobacteriota bacterium | reverse complement strand
GAATGACGGCAAACTCCTCGAGCCGATCCGGATACACCGCGAGGAAGGTGTCGACATTCGTACGCAAGCGCAGGCGAAAGCAATTTGCGGCGACGACTCTGTGACAGGTGTTGAACTCGAGTCCGGCGAGGTTTTGGCTGCCAGTCTTGTGGTTGTCGGCATCGGCATCGTGCCAAACACAGATTTGGCTGAAGAAGCAGGTCTCGCGGTCGGTGATTCGATCCTCTTTCGTGGCCCCTCGGGTGAGCGCATCAGTTTGACGCGCCAGGAACGTAACGGCGACGCCCGGGACTTCATTGCGCTTTCGAGCACCTGCCCGCACCTGGGCTGCCAGGTCCACTGGGAGGCGCAAAACGATCGCTTTTTCTGTCCTTGTCACAACGGGACGTTCGACGCGTCGGGTGTCGGTACCGGCGGACCGCCCGGAGACGCCGGCCAGAGCTTGCCGCAATACGAGCTCAAGATCGACAGCGGCATGCTTTTCATCAGCGTACCCATGTCTTCACTGGCGGCGCTGGCGGCAGATGACGATCGGGGCGAGGTGATCGAGGAGGCCGACGAGATCTCGGGACCCGGTCACGATCCGTGCCTGGCTCCAGCGTTCCAGACTTCTGAACAACGATCGAGAAAGGCCTAGCAGGAAATGCGAGCGGAGACTCGCCCATGAGCGTTGGCAGCTGGATCACGGATCGTCTCCCGGTCTCCGGGGAGCAGTTTCGCGAGCTCACCAACGAGCCGGTTCCCCATCATCTCAAGCGTTGGTGGTTCGCTCTGGGCGGCACCCCCGCCTATCTCTTTGTCGTCCAGATCTTCACCGGCATCCTGCTCGCCTTCTACTACGAGGCCGCGCCCGCGACCGCCTACGAGTCGGTCCGGTACATCACCGAGGAAGCGGCCTTCGGCTGGTTCATCCGCAGCGTTCACAAGTGGGCCGCGACGCTCATGATCGCGGCGGTCATCCTGCACCAGATGCGGGTGTATTTCACCGGCGCCTATCGAAAGCCGCGCGAGATCAACTGGATGGTGGGGATGCTGCTTTTGATCTGCACCTTGATGACCGGCTTCACCGGCTACAGCCTGGTCTATGAGCAGCTGAGCTTCTGGGGCGCCACGGTGGGCGCCAACATGACCGATTCGGTTCCGGTGATTGGCGGTTTCCTGAAGAACATGATGCTCGCCGGCGAGAGCTATAACCAGCGGACCTTGTCGCGATTCTTCATTATCCACGCGGCCGTCCTGCCGGTTACGATGGTGGCGCTGATCACTGTTCACATCATGATCATCCGCCTCCAGGGCGTGACCGAGTTCAAATTCAAAGACGAGGGCGATGGCGAGGACAAGACCTTTAATTTCTTCCCCGACCACCTCTACACCGAACTCATCATCGGCCTCGTGGTGATGGTGGTTCTGAGCGCCCTGGCGACGATCTCACCGGCTACCATGGGCCCGCCGGCCGATCCGTTGACGACTCCCGAGATCATCAAACCGGAGTGGTTCTTCTACGTGGCCTTCAGGTGGCTCAAGCTCTTTACGGGCACCGCCGCGATTCTGAGCATGGGGTTCATTGTCTTCATCATGTTCGCGTGGCCCTTCGTTGACGCGCAGATTCGTCGGCGCACCCGTTTTCAGGAAGCCAGCGTCTGGATCGGGATCGTCGGAGTGCTGGCAATCATCGGGATGACGGTCTGGGAGGCCGTGGTCAAACACTGAAGGAAGCTCATGACACTCGAAACGAAACGCTACGTGATTGGAAGCCTGGGCTTTCTCTTTCTGCTCTCTCTGGTCTTCGTCCAATGGATGGAAACGGCTCGAAAGGCCGAGGAAGCGGGCTTGAGGAAGGCGCAGATCTCGGTGCCCGCGAACTCGAAAGCCTGCGTGGACTGCCACGCCCAGGCCAACCCGGGGATCGTTTCCCACTGGGAAAACAGCCCGCATGCCCGAAAAGGCATCGGCTGCATCGAATGCCACCAGGCGAGCAAGGAAGAGCCCGACAGTTACCTCCACTATGGCGAGCAGATCGCGACCATCGTCACCCCGCGCGACTGCTCGCGCTGCCACCAGACGGAGAGCGAACAATTCGCTCAGAGTCATCACGCCCAGGCGGGCAATATTCTGGCGTCGCTCGACAACTTTCTGGCGGAGACGGTCGGGGGCGCGCGCATGAATTTCAATCCGCACTCGCCGACTCCCGGCAAGGTGGTGGACACCGTCAATGGCTTCGCCAACGCCTTCTCAGGCTGCCAGCAGTGCCATGGCTCCAAGGTCGCCTTTCAATCCACCGATGGCGGCATGATTACGGTCGATGACCTCGAGCCCGACGAGAATGGTCTGCCCACCAACCTCGACGCGGTCGGCAGGATCGTTCGCGACGACAAGGGCCGCCCGCGATTCGAGGCCGGCACCTGGCCGAACACCGGCATCGGGCGACTCAACCTCGACGGCTCGCTCGGCTCGTGTTCGGCTTGCCATAGCCGGCACGATTTCTCGCCGCGCCGGGCGCGCCAGCCCGAGAACTGCGGTAAGTGCCACCTGGGCCCGGATCATCCCCAGAAAGAGATCTACGAAGAGTCGAAGCACGGGGTCGCCTACCGTGATCTCAAGGACGACATGAATCTCGATGCCGACGACTGGGTCCTGGGCGTCGACTATGCCGCCGCCCCGACCTGCGCCACCTGCCACATGTCGGGAAACTTGAGAAACGGCGGCGTGGTCACCCACGACCCGGGCGAGCGCATTTCCTGGACCAACCGGCCTCCGGTGAGCCTGGTGATGGACACCGACATCAACCACCAGATCGTCAAGGAGATCGACCCCGAGATTCGCCGGTCGCTGATTCACGACACCGCCACCGACAAGCGCAACCGCATGAAGGAGGTCTGCTCGCACTGCCACACGCCGGACTACGTCAACGCCTTCTACACGCAGTACGACGACTTGGTGATTCTCTACAACGAGAAGTTCGCCAAGCCCGGCTTGGCGATCATGAAGGCGCTCCTGGATCAGGGCGTGCGCTCGAAGACCCAGTTCGACGAGGAGATCGAGTGGACTTGGTTCTACCTCTGGCACCACGAGGGCCGCCGCGCCCGCCACGGCGCCTCGATGATGGCGCCTGACTACACGCACTGGCACGGGATGTATGAAGTCGCCGAGCGCTTCTACATGGGACTGATCCCGCAGGCCCGGGAGATGGCGGATCATGCCATCGTGAACGGCAGGCGGCGGGCGGGCAACGCGGTCAACCGGGTGATCGATGACATTCTGGCGCGCCCCGAACATGTTTGGTTCTCCGAAGGCGCCGAAAAGCAGGCCGCGGTGATTCGTGACGAGATGGAGCGTCGCTACGGAAGCGTCGACGGCAACTAAAGGAATCGATGCGAACACCCCAGGATGGTCCGAGATGAAGCGTAGAGAACTATTGAAGGTACTCGCCGCGACCCCGATCGGGTTCGCGGCCTTCTCCTGCGACGATCGGCGCGAAGCCGAGCGCATTGCCGGCGAACGAGGCGCGCTCTCCGACGCCGACCTGGACTGGAAGAAGGCCCCTTGTCGCTATTGCGGCACCGGCTGCGGTGTCGAGGTGGGCGTGAGCGACGGCAAGGTCATGGCTGTGCGCGGCGACGAGGCGAGCCCCGTCAATCGTGGCCTTCTGTGCGTCAAGGGGTATCACCTACCCGCGATGCTGTACGGTGAAGATCGCCTGCTCCATCCCATGCTCCGCGACGGAGACGATTGGCGCCGGATCTCCTGGGACGAGGCCCTGGACCTGGTTGCCGCCAAGTACTCCGAAGCGCTCGAGGAACACGGTCCGGAGTCGGTCTCGATCTACGGTTCGGGCCAGTGGACCGTCTTCGACGGCTACGCTGCGTCCAAGTGGTTCCGGGGCGGCATGCGCTCGAACAACATCGAGCCCAACGCACGTCTGTGCATGGCTTCGGCGGTGAGCGGGTTCATGACCCAGTTTGAGAGCGACGAGCCCATGGGCTGCTACGAAGATTTTGAAGTCGGCGACGACTTCGTGCTTTGGGGCAACAACATGGCCGAGATGCACCCGGTGCTCTTCAGCCGCATCCTCGAAAACAAGCGCACCAACCCAGGTGTCCGGATCATCGATCTCGGCACCCGGCGTACGCCGACCACCGACTATGCCGACATGTACATCGAGTTCGCGCCCGGAAGCGATCTCGCGATCGCCAACGGCATCCTTCACCTGCTCTTGAAGAACGGCAAGATCGACAAGAGCTTTATCGACGTGAACTGTGTTTTCAAGCGCGGCATCGAGGACCTCGAGGAGATCGGCTACGGCTGCTACGGCGATCAGGCCGAGCACTACACTTTCAAGGACAAGCCCCGTGCGTCGTCGTTGGCCGAGTTGGAGCGCTTCCTTGTCGACTACACGCCGGCCAAGGTGAGCGAGATCTCGGGGGTGCCCGTGGCCCAGATCCGGGCGCTCGCGGAGATCTACGGCGACGCCGGCCGCGGCACGGTGAGCCTGTGGTGCATGGGAGTCAACCAGCACACCCGCGGCACCTGGATGAACAACCTGATCACGGACCTGCATCTCGTGACCGGCAAGATCAGCCGGCCGGGAGCGAACCCGTTCAGTCTCACCGGACAGCCTTCCGCCTGTGGCACCGTGCGGGAAGTCGGTACTCTGGCGAACCGCCTCCCGGCCGACATGGTGGTCACGAATGCCGACCACCGCAAGAAGGCAGAGCGGATCTGGGGCATCCCCGAGGGCACGATTCCGGCCGTGCCCGGCTACCACACCATGGACATGTTCCGTGCCCTGTCGCGCGGCGACGTCAAGGTGATGTGGATTCAAACCACGAATCCGTGGGTGTCGATTCCCCACCTCAACCGGATCGAGCGCAAGCCCGGAGACGGTCGTTTCATCGTCGTCAGTGACATGTACCCGACCCCGACCACGGCGATTGCCGACCTGGTCTTGCCGGCGGCGGCCTGGGTCGAGCGCGAGGGCGTTTTCGGCAACTCCGAGCGTCGCACCCAGCAGTGGGAAAAGATGGTCGAGCCGCCGGGTGAGGCCACCGAGGACGCCTGGCAGATCATCCAAGTGGCGAAGCGAATGGGCATGGGTCACCTCTTTCCCTGGCCCGAGGATGACTGGCATGAGGCCATGTACGAGGAGTATCGAAGCTTCACCCTCGGTCTGGGCAAAGACGTTGCCTCCTACCAGCAGCTCCAGGGCACGCGCGGCATGATCTGGCCGGTCGTGGATGGCAAAGAGACGCGGTATCGCTACGCCGCGGGCTTCGATCCATATGTGAAGAAATCCAAGGGTGTTCACTTCTACACGGCGAAGAAGAACGGCGAACGAGCCGCGATCTGGCTGCGGCCGTGGCATCCACCGGCCGAGATGCCCGACAAGGAGTATCCCCACTGGCTGTGTACCGGCAGAGTGCTCGAGCACTGGCACACGGGGTCGATGACCCGCAGGGTCAAAGAGCTCCATCAGGCGGTGCCCGGTGGCTACGCCGAACTCAACCGGGCCGATGCCCAGGAGATGGGCTTGAAGTCGGGCGATCAGGTGAGGCTGGTGAGCCGCCGCGGCTCGCTCGAGCTGCCGATCCAGATCGACGGCCGCGGCAAGCCGCCGCGCGGCACGGTGTTCGTGCCTTTCTTCGATGAATCCCGATTGATCAACCTGCTGACACTCGATGCCATGGACAACATCAGCAAGGAGCCGGATTACAAGAAGTGCGCGGTTCGGGTCGAGCGAGTCTAGCTCTCGCAGGTGTCCTTGCGATGGTGATGGCGATGGCGGTGGCCTGTGCCGGCCCCGACACGGGCCTCGATGCGGGCTCCGTGGCGGTTCCGGGACGGCCGGGTGCGTCCAAGACCGCCGCCGTCGAGCGGGCCGAGCGCCGGGCCTATGACGGGGCGCCGCCGGTCGTGGCCCACGAGGACTTCGGCATCACGTGCGGCGAGTGTCACGACAGCGAGGGCTTGAGTGTCGATGGCGTCGGCTTCGCGCCGCCGTCTCCGCATGAGATCACCGCCGGCATGAGCGCGATCAGTCGCTGCACCCAGTGCCATGTCTTCAGCCTCACCGACGAGGTCTTCGTTGGAAACAGCTTCGCCGGCCTGCGCCAGGATCTGCGCTCGGGCGCGCGCCTCAATGCCTTCGCTCCGCCCACGCTTCCCCACAAGTCCTTCATGCGTGAGAATTGCACCGCCTGCCATTCAGGCCCGGCCGCCCGCGAGGAGATCCGAACGTCGCACCCCGAACGCACTCGTTGTCGGCAGTGCCACGTGTCGGTAACTACCCGCACACGGTTCACGCCGGGATAAGTCCGGTTTGTAGAGGTCGACACGGAGGTCGACCGCTACAACCGACGGGACGCTCAGAGCGACTCGCGGAGTCGATCGTCCGGCGGAGTAGGAAATCGCTTTTCTGCGGAGTGGGATCTTAGGCTGTGAGCTGGCCGCGAAGTGGTATCTGGCGGCCTGTCGTGTGAGGTCAGGCCCCGGCACCGTCGCCTCAACTCAGGTAGACGAACCATGGCGTCGAACCGGTTGAGAAGTCTGCGCTGCTCGAGTAGCGCGGCCGCCGCGCTGGTGCAGGCCTCATCGGGACACCGGCAGGTCGAATCGGCCGTTGAAATCCGACCGCTCGTTCGAATCATGAATGTCGACCACAGGCCGGTGTCTACCGGTGGGCGAGAGAACTGACGGATCTCTCGAGCGAAGTCGCTTGCGACCGACTCCGCGGTGGATACGCACTCGAGAGCTTGCCGGGCGTCTTGATCGGCTTGTTGGTCGGCCACTTTCGATTGCTGGAGAGAGCGGTACCGCGGAAGAAGTTCGGTGTAGCCGAAGTAGGCCACGGCCGCCAGGATGGCAAGTTTGATCAGTCCTCGCATCGGTCGAGGCTAGCGCGAAATCGGGTTTACGTAGGGTTGGGACGGTCGAACTCCGTCTCGACCGGAGCTTCGTACTAGCCATTGGGTAAGCCCCCGAGAAATGACTCCAGAGGCTCGAAGGCCACTGCCGGGTCCGCGATACCGTCCCAAGATTGCCAGAACCGAGAGAGGGGACTGGTTTCGATGTACATTCGCCGGTGCACGTCCCCCTCGGCCGCCGCGCCGGGCGGCTTCCACTCCGGGCCACGAGCCGCCTGGGCGGTGCGCAGAAGTTCCGTGCTAGCGGTCGGGTCGCCGCCACGGTGAGCGAGGTAAGCGCGCAAATAGAAGCCCCCGACGGCACGAGGATTTGTGCGACAGACCCATTCGAGCCGCTGCCGAGCTGGTTCCGTCTGACCCTGGAGGATTGCGATCTCGCCCAGTGCGAGCAAGCTGCCGGTCTCCTCCTGGTTGATCTCGTGCGCTCGCTCGAGAGCTGTTGCGGCGTCGGCGAGATCTCCTGGGCCGGAAGCAGACATGGCTCGCAGTACACCCCACTGTTTGTGGGCGCGGTGACTCATGGGAATTTGCCGGCGCAGTGCGTCGAGTTCAGCGAGGCCGCGGTCTCTGTCGCCTCGAGTCCAGAGGAGGTTCCCCAGGTAGTAGCGTGAGTCAGCGTGCTCGGGGTTGAGAGCGAGCGCGCGTTTGAACAGCGTGATTGCCCGCTCTGTGTCGCCGTCCACCTTCATCGCGTCCATGGCGGAACGCTGTGTCTTCCAGAACTCGAGCAGACGCTCCTTCTCCTCTTGTGACAGCACGGTGGCGATTCCTTGTGACGCGGTGGCGGGGTGCAATGCGGGTGACACCCTCGTGGCCTCTTTCCGGCCGCGCACGAGTTCCCAGATCGCATCGACCTCGACGCCGGTGAAGGTCTCGCTCTTGCCGCCCAGCCACTGGACCTCGACCTCGTCGACCCGGTCGAGGTCTCCAAGCCCGACATGAAGGCTCAGGCTGCTCTGCGACAGGTACGAGGTGCCACCTACGGTCCGGCGCAGTTCGATACCGCCCGCTCGAACGATCGTGGTCGAGCCTTCTCCGCGGCCGGTCGAACGACCGGGATCGCGCAAGCGCAAGGCGATCCAGTGACCCTGCTCGATTTCGTTGCGCAACAGGCGGACGCCGGAATCCAGCTCGACCATGAGAATGTCGAGATCGCCGTCCAGGTCGTAGTCCGACAGCGCCAGGCCTCGGCCCAGGCGGGGCGTAGCCAGAAGGTCGTGGAGCGGCGCCAAGTCGTGAAAGTATTCCCCGCGCCGATTCCACAGCAGCATGGTGGGCTGCCTTTTGAGATGCCTGGTCGGAGCATTGGCCTCCAGGGTGCTGCCGTTGGCGACCACCAGGTCGAGCCAGCCGTCAGCGTCGAAATCGGCGAACTCTGTCGCCCAACCGACCGAGTGCAGGGCGATCTGGCCGAGCCCGAGAGGAGCCGCCAGATCGGCGAAGGTGAGCTGGTCGTTCCCGGCCGCCGCGTTTTCGAGCAGACGGGAATCGTAGAGAGCGTTCTCCTGCGCTATCCAGTGCGTCACGAAGAGGTCGTCGTCGCCGTCCCGGTTCCAATCTCCGACGGTGAGGCCCATGGCCCCTCGGTAGTCGGCCACCCATGCGGCCAGGCTCACGTCCTCGAAGCTATCGCCTCGATTGAGTAGAAGGGCGTTGTCCGAAATGTCGTTGGCTATGTATAGGTCGAGCCGGCCGTCGGCGTCGAAGTCGTGCCAGATGGCGGCGAGACTTCGTCCTTCCGGGTTCGAAACGCCATAGAGGAGTGCCTCTTCGGTGAAGTTGCCGCTGCCGTCATTGCGAAAGAGGAGGTTGCGCTCGGGCTCGAACGAGGCCGGGTTGAGAGTGTACGGAACCGAGGTGCCGGACTGCATCGAGCTTCGATTGTGCCCCGGCTCTGCCTCTTCGTACTTGACGTAGCCGCACACGTAGAGATCCAGATCGCCGTCATTGTCGAAGTCGGCCCAGGAGACGCCGGCCCAGTACCCGGGAAGGTCGGCGAAGGACTCGTCCCTGACCAACCGCCGGGCCTCGGTTCCGGCGGCGAAATCGGGCTGTTTCGAGGCTCGGTTCCGGTACAGCCTCAAGCTGTTGTAGCCACTTACGACCAGATCGAGCCAGCCGTCACCATCGACGTCGCCCCAGGCGGCGCCCATACCCAAGATGCGGGTCTCGGGAAAATCCATGACCCGCGAAAAGGTGCCGTCGCCACGGTTCTCGAAGAGCATGGACTCGGCCCAGGCTTCCCTCGCCGCGGTCAGCGTACCGCCGGCGGCGACCAGAAACAGGTCGTCGTCACCGTCATTGTCGAAGTCACCCCAGGCGACGCCCGACCCCATGTCCTCGGGCAGCTGAGACGAGCGTTCGCCCAGAAAGGTACGGAAGTCACCCAGGCCGGCGGCTTGGGTGACGTCGGAGAACTCAGGGTACGGCGCGTCGGATGGAAGGTCTCGCGCCAGGGAGCGGGTGATATCGGCCAGGTCTTCGCCCGGTTTGCGGACCTCGGGCCGACTCGCCCGGTAGGCGACCAGGGCGATGGCCAGGCTGAGCAGGGCCAAGCTCAGGACGATCCTCTTCGTGCGCCGGAGCTTTCGCTTGCGGCGGCCGATCACGCGTTTCGGCGCCGGCTTCCGGTGCTCGTTCACCTGTGAGCCGTCACCCGCCCGCCGCCGCTACCTCGACCACGGCGCCCTCATCGCCCTGTGCTTTTTCGGTGGTGCGATCGCGCACCTCGACCGTGGCCGTGATGCGATTCATTTCGATCACCGGTGCGGTGAGCCCTGAATCCTCACCCAGGAGGAAATTGATCAGGAACTGATCGACCTTGCGGTACATGAGCGATGCTGTTACCTGGTAGGTGTTGACCTCGTCAGGGGGTGTGATCTCGAACGACGTCTCTTCCCTGCCCGTCCGGGCCCGATCGCGAGGCTCTCCAGGTGCGACCGAGGCCGGACAGTCGACCAGATAGTCGACCGAGTCCGAGTAGCCTGGGAAGAGTGCCCGCCGGTAGCGAACACCGACCATCTCCCAGAGATTGTGCCGGTCGATGAGATTGCCGTACTGATCCACAGGCTCGGCCTTGAACAGAAAGCTGCCGGGCTCGATGAAGTTCTTCTCGTCGCGCCGCCCGCGTGGAGCCAAAGCCCGACGCACCTCTGGAGCGAGAGCTTTGGCGATATTAGCACCAACGAGGGCCGGGCCATCGCGGTCGATGAGGCGGGAAATGTAGTCCTGGCGGGGTCCTTTGAGGCCACGGTGGCCTTTGATGGCGGGTTTACGAGTGCGGGAGACTCGGACATCTTTGTTGCGAAGTTCAATCCCGACACGCCGCTATACGCCCAACACCTCTGGAGCCGGCGCTTTGGCGATACCGGCTTGGACGTGGGTTACGCCATTGCGATCGATGGGGACGGAAACGTCATCGTGACGGGGTCCTTTGAGCGCACGGTGAACTTTGGCGGTGGGCCGCGTACGAGCGCGGGAAGCTCAGACATCTTTGTTGCGAAATACGACGCGGGTGGCAATCACCTCTGGAGCCAGCGCTTTGGCGATACCGGCCCGGACGTGGGCCACGCCATTGCGATCGATGGGTCGGGAAACGTCA
>JADFQD010000083.1 GCA_022561975.1 Acidobacteriota bacterium | reverse complement strand
GGCTTGATCGAAACCACCTCGGCGGTACGTAGGAAGTGCTCGGCGTCCTCGCGGCTCGAGAAAGAGCCCGGAGTATCCAACTCAGCGACCAGCCCCGAGGCGAGGAATAGACTCGCAATCAGCAAACAGAGATGTTTCACGACCCACTCCTTCTTACCGACGATGCCCTACCCAAGATCGAACAGGCGGCCAGTGTAGCGCGTCTATCTAAGGCTTCGCCCGCGAGAGACCGGCAAGATAGCTCTGCCGGTAGCGCCCGGCGATGATCGCCCAAGTGAGTTCGCGCTCGGCCTTGCCGCGAGACCTCGCCCCCATTTCCTTCGCTCGGTCGGCTGAGGCCAGCAGGCCCGCGAGCGCCACTCCGAGCCGCTCAGGGTTCTGCTCCTCCACCAGCGCACCGTTGACTCCGTCCTCGACCGCCTGTGGGATGCCCGAGATCCCGGAGGCCACCACGGGCAAACCCGAAGCCATCGCTTCGAGGATGACGTTCGGGAGGCCGTCGACGTTCCCCTGGGCGTCGTGAACGGCGGGCAGCACGAAGATGTCGGCGGCGCGATAGAGGTCCGGGAGCGTGTCGCGAAGCACAATCCCCGGCAAGTGAACGCGATCCGGCCACTGCGAAGTTCGTTCACGAAAGGCCTCGAGAAGATCTCCCTCGCCGGCCAGACAGAAATGGGCGCGCGGAAAGTCCCCGAGCAGCCGTGGCAGGATTTCGAGCAACACGTGAAATCCCTTTTTGGTCACCATGCGACCGACTCCCAGAACCAACGGCGCGCCGTCGGGCACACCGAGTTTGTCGCGCCATCCTCTGCCCAACTCGGGATTGGGAGAGAAGGCTTCGATGTCGACTCCGTAGGGAATGACCGAGGCCTGATCGCGCGGGAAACCCAGCGCACAGACCCGATCAACCAGTTCGGGGGAACAGCCGGTCAAGAAACTCGACCTGGTGAGAACTCTGCCGACCAAGGCCCGGACGGCGGTTTTTTCCGCCAAGAAAACGTCGCTGCCGTGCAGGCCGGGCCCGATCGGGAGACGCCGCGCGAACGGCGCGGCGACCAGCGCGTTCGGAACCACCCAGTGAGCGTGCAGCAGATCGAAGGTCTCTCGCCGCAGTACCTGCCGCAGTTTGCGCCGGGCGCCCATCACATACAGCGGTGTCGCTAGGAGAGCTCCGAACCGAATCGACTCGTCGCGGTCGAGGCTGCGGCTGTATCCCACCAGCTCGAGCCTTTCCGGCGCATATCGAAAACTCTCTACGCGAACGCCGTCCACATCCCACGCGGCCTCGACCCCCTCGGCATGGGGCGTGAGTACGGTAACGGAATCACCCCCAGCCACCAGTCCCCTGGCGAGCTCTCGTATGAAGGGGCCGGCGGTGTCGTCCTGGAAGCGCGGGAAGGTCTGGGTGAGAAAGAGGATCTTCAGAGGGCCACTCAACCCACTGTTTCCTTGATCGAATACGAGTCGCTACGGTCGAAGTTCTTGTAGGTGATCATCTCGCCGATCAGACCGGTGGTGAGCACCTGAATACCGATCATCATCATCAAGATACCCAGCAACAACAGCGGCCGGTTGGACAGCGACTCGCTTCTGAGCCAAAGCACGAACAGATAGAAATTGATCGTGAATCCGCCCAGCACCGAGAACAACCCGATCGCGCCGAAAAGGTGCAGCGGCCGGCGCGTGTATTTGGTGATGAAAAGAACCGTGATCAGATCCAGGAACCCTTTGTAAAAGCGATCCCAACCGTACTTGCTGACACCGTGCTTGCGGGGATGATGCTGGACCGCAAGTTCGCCGACCCGGTAGCCCTTGCGACTGGCCAAGACCGGGATGAAGCGATGAAGCTCTCCATAGAGGGCGATCTGATCCAGTACCTCGCGACGGTAGGCCTTGAAGCCGCAATTGAAGTCATGCAGATCGACGTTCGCCATTTTGCGTGTCGCCCAGTTGAACAGGCGTGACGGGTACCGCTTCGAGATCGGATCGTGGCGCTTTTTTTTCCAGCCCGAAACCAGATCCAAGTCTTCGGCGTCCAGCATTTCGAGAAACCGCGGAATCTCCGCCGGATCGTCTTGAAGATCGCCATCCATCGTGATCAGGATTTCGCCTCGCGACGCATCGACACCGGCACAGAGCGCTGCCGCTTTGCCGAAATTCCGACGCAGCCGAACCAAGCGCACTCGGGGATCGATTCGATTGGCATCGCGAACCCGATCGCATGTTCGATCGGTGGAGCCATCGTCGATAAAGATGATCTCGAAGTTTTTGCTCAGCCCGTCGAGGACCGCGGTGACCTGGGTCGACAGCTCAGCGACCGTGCCCTCCTCGTTCAAGACCGGCACCAAGACACTGATGTCCAAATCGGCCATGGCAGCCGGGCGAACGTCGTCGCCTGGATCTCCTTCCCTGACGCGTTCAGGTTGCATAGACGACAATGGTAGCAGTCCGAAGGCTACTCTCTGAGCCGATCGCGGACTACCTGCATGTCCTCCCAGGTCGGGCGTTTCCAGGAGGCATTGCGCAAGAGAGCCGCCGGATGATAGGTGGCACGAACCGGCACGCCTTTGAAACTGTGCCAGTTCCCACGCAAGCGCCCCAGCGGTGCCTTGCTGTCGAGGAGATTCTGCGCCGCCACCCTGCCCAGAGCGACGATGACGCGCGGCCGAACGAACTCGACCTGACGCTCCAAGAAACTGCGACACGCCGCGGCTTCGTCCTCGTGTGGATCTCGGTTCTGCGGCGGCCGGCACTTGACGATGTTGGCGATATAGACCTCTTCGCGGGTGAGCCCGATGGCTTCGATGATCTTGGTCAGAAGCTCTCCTGCGGGGCCGACGAACGGAAGGCCCTGCCGGTCCTCCTCGGCTCCCGGCCCCTCGCCGATGAACATGAGATCGGCATCTGGGCTCCCCGAACCGAAAACAACGTGGCGTCGGGTCTTGCTGAGCCGGCACTGTGTGCAACCGCTGGCCTCCTTGGCCACTTCGGCAAGTCGCAGGGCGCGCTCGGGAGCGTCTGGTGACGTCGGGAGCGGCGGAGACGACGCCGCAGGGCGTGCTCGCGAGCGCTCCGGCGCTGCGGCATCGGACCGGCGATCCGCCAAGACTCTGGCGGAAAGATCCTGGTAGCCCAGATCCTGCAGGTAACTGAGGACTTCTACCAGGGATCGAGATAACTTTTCCAAGCTTGGTTCCCAGTGCCGCCGCCTCGAGCAAGAGGCCCAACCTGTGTGCTCGCGCCCGCGAAGCGGAGCTCGCCCAGCTTCTTCCTTGATTAGGACTCGAGCACTTCCGCCGACGCGACCTCTTCGACGTCGACTTCCGGAACTGGTCCGTAGTCCCAGTCAATCAGGTCGTCGCAGATTTCTTTCATGGCGATGCGGCTCGGTTTTGCAAGACCCTGCTCGATCTTCGGCTGAGCCCCACGCACGAGTTGTTCGGCCCTCTGCGCGGAGAGCAGAACGAATCTGAACTTGCTGTCGATTCTGTCCGGGAATTTCAACACTTTTTCTCTTGCTTCCGATCAGACTCTCCCGTGTCGGCTTTTCCGAGGGACCTACGAAAATCATCCACGATTTCCACGATCCACTCCGATTGCCGCTCGCGGCGGTGTCGTATTGCAATCAAAATAGCACGCAGGGTTTCCTCCGCATGCTGCAACTCGTCATTCAGCATAACATAGTCATACAACTCGTAGCGTTCGATAGCCGAGAGCGAAAGAGCCAGCCGCCGAGCCAGCTGTTCGGGAGCGTCGCCACCGCGGGCGCGTATTCTCCTCTCGAGTTCGGCAAAGCTGGGCGGAAGAATGAGTACGCTCGCCGCCTGCGGATAACTCTTCAGAACCTGAGCGGCGCCCTGAACGTCGATGTCCAGAAGAACATCGAAGCCCTGCTCGAGAAGCGGCAGCACGGCAGCTCGCGAAGTGCCCTTGCGCTGGCCGTAGACGTCGGCCCACTCCAGGAATTCATCGTTTTCGATCATCTCCCGAAAGACCGACTCGTCTACGAAGTGGTAGTCGCGACCGTCGACCTCGTCAGGTCGCGCCGGGCGAGTCGTGTGGCTGACGGAAAACTTGACGCCCTCCAGAGCCGAGCCTTTTTCGCCCAGTGCGCGCCGAATTAGAGTGGTCTTGCCGGCCCCAGACGGCGCCGAAACGATCATCAGTGCTCCGCTCAGTGCTCTTCTCACTTGGGCTCCCCTACTCTACGTTCTGTACCTGCTCTCTCAGCTGTTCGCAACGGACCTTGCCATCGAGGACCCACTGGATCGCTTCCGAGTTTCGGCACTTGGCACCGACCGTATTGAGCTCTCGCAGAATCTCCTGTGCCAGGAAATCGAGCTGCTTGCCGACCGGATCCGGGGCGTCGAGCAGCGACCGGAACCGCTCGACATGAACGTTCAAGCGATCGATCTCTTCCCGCACGTCGGCTCGGTCCACTAAGAGCGCAATTTCCTGGGCCAGCCGGGCCTCGTCGAGACCCGCATCTGTGGTCAGCTCTTCGATTCGCCTTCGCGTCTTCTGGTATAGAACTCTTTGCAATTCACTCGATGATTGAGCCAGCTCGGAGACCACCTGGCCGAGCTCGACCAGAATCCTTCGCAGCACGTCCGCCAAGTCGGCGCCCTCGCACGACCGGGTGGCAAGAACGTGCTCGATGGCCTGGTCCACGGCTCGCCCTACGGTCTCTCTGTCTGCCTTCGTGATCGCGCCCGCGCCCGCTTGCACCGAGATCACCTCGGGAAGGCGCAGCAGGTCTCCACTCGACAGACTTCGAGAGACACCTTCCCTTTCGGCGAGCCGGTTCGAGGCTTCGACATAGCGCGCGGCCACCTCTTCGTCGACGCTGATCTCGACTTCGCGGGTCCCGAGCGGCCGAATCGAGAGCCTGAGTTCGACGCGGCCTCTGGCCAACGCGTCGCGTATCTTCTGTGCCAACTCCGGCTCGAGCGCTCGGTAGTCCTCGGGCATGCGAACCGAGAGATCGAGAAACCGGTGGTTGACGGTGCGCAGTGTGACCGCGACCTCGAGCCTTTGGTTCTCGGCACTGCCCTCGCCGAAACCGGTCATGCTCCGCAAGGCCCGCTCTACTCCTGAAACTGCAAATCGTAAAGACGTTTGTAGATACCGCCGGCGGCCATCAATTCCCGATGCCGTCCCTCTTCGACGATGCGACCGTTGTCGAGGACCACGATCCGATCGGCGATCTGAATCGTCGCCAGCCGATGGGCGATCACCAACGTTGTTCGGCCCGACATCAGATTCATCAACGCTTTCTGGACCAGGGCCTCGGACTCCGAATCGAGCTGCGACGTCGCCTCGTCGAGAATCAGAATGGGCGCGTCTTTCAAGAGAGCCCTCGCTATCGCCAGGCGCTGCCGTTGCCCCCCGGAGAGATGCAAGCCCGACTCTCCGATTACCGAGTCATACTCCTGCGGCAGGCGCATGACGAACTCATCGGCGTAGGCGGCAGCGGAGGCCTCGCGAATTCTCTCGAGCGAAACATCCTTCTGTCCGTAGGCGATATTATTTTTCACGCTGTCGTTAAAAAGCACGGTCTCCTGCGTAACCAGGCCGATCAGACTGCGCAAGCTCTCGAGCGTAAAGTCGCGGATGTCGATCCCATCGATACGCACACAGCCCGAGTCGGGATCGAAGAAGCGCGGCAGGAGGCTGACCAACGTACTCTTGCCGGCGCCCGAAGGGCCGACAAAAGCGATCACTTCCCCCTTGTGAATCTGCAAATTGATACCCCGCAGCACCACCTGCTCGGTATAGGCAAAGGAAATGTTCTCGAACGTCAGGTCGGCCTCCACGTTGGGGATGACCTGGGCATTGGGCCGATCGGCGATCTCCACCGGGAGGTCAAGCAGCGACTTGACCCGCCGGACAGCGGCCAACGACTGCTGGAGCACCAGATTCACTTTGTTGAGCTTCCGAATCGGCTCGTACATCCACACCAAGTTGGCCAAGAACCCGATAAATCCGGAGGCCGACATCGAGCCCTGTCGGATCTGCAGTCCAGCGTAGACCAGGAGCCCACACATGCCGACGACACTCATGGTCTCGATCACCGGGCTCGAGAGGCTACTCAGCATCGCCGCCCGGCGATTCACCCGCAAGTGTTTTCGAGTCGTTTCGGTGAATCGCCCCTGCTCGAAATCCTCCATGCCAAAGGCCTTCACCACCCGCTGTCCTCGCGCTCCCTCGCCGACCAGATTGGCCAGATCCGCCATGTGCTCCTGGCTCTTGTGGCTGGTGCGGCCCATCCCTTGACCGAATCGGACGATCGGATACAGAACGGCCGGGATCCCGAAGGCGCAGACAAAGGCCAAGCTGGAATTATTTTGAAACAATAGGACCATCAAAACGATCAGCGTCATCGACTGCTGCACAAGGTCAACGGCCCGTGTCGACACCGCGATCTGCATCACGGCGATATCGTTGACGATGCGGCTGGTCAGCTCGCCGGACGGATGTTGAGCGTGAAACGCACTGCTTTGATCGAGGATTCGACGGTACAGGCTGTTGCGAATATCGGTCATCACACCGAGCCCGATGTGCTGGAAGGTGTAGGAACTCAGGAAAGCGGCAAGGCTTCTGAAGGTGAAAACAGCGATCACCAACAGTGGTACGAAGTAGACGACCGTCTTCTCGGTGACGCCCCAGTATTCTTTGAGCCGCGCGTAGGCCTCGGCCGCCACGGACCGGACCGCGCTCCCCTTCTCCCCTGCGCCGGCCAAGAGGGCACTTGTCTGCTCGATGTCCTGCGTATTGGCTTGAAGAACATCTCCGAAGACCGGCTCTATCAGCACGACAAGCGCCCCGGTGGCGAGAGCGAAGGCCCCTGCGCTGGCCACCGCGAAAAGAATCAACCACCAGTAGCGCTTGAAGTAGCCCCCAAGGAACCCAAGTACGCTCATACCGCGCCGCCTCCGAGAAAGACAGCGACCTCGGACGCGGCTCGGGCGCTCGCGCCCGAAGTCCCCAGCGCCGGCCTCAACTCGCCAAGCGCGGACCGCATGGTCTCGCGCCGAGCGGAATTGTTCAAAATATCGAGGGCTTCGGCACCTATCTTTCGAGCTTCGGCCTCCTTCTGAATCAGCTCGGGCACTACGGCTCTGCCCAGCACCAGGTTCACCAAACTGATAAACGGCACCTTCACGATCATGCGCCCGAGCCAATAGCTGAAGAGACCGACTCGGTACACGACAATCATGGGCGTCCGCAGCAATCCTACCTCCAGGGTCGCGGTTCCCGAAGCGCAGAGCGCCAGGTGGGCCGACGCTATGGCATCGAAGCGATCCGCCTCGGCAACTCGCTCGACCTCCAAGCCGGAGTCCCCGATCATGCGGTCGGCTTCTTTGCTGTCCAGGGTTGCAGCTTCTATGAGTGTCACCTTCATGTCCGGACGGTCTTTCTCGAGCCTTTGTGCGGTTTCCAAAAGTACAGGTAAGAGGCGCTTCACTTCGCTGCTACGTGAACCGGGCAGGAGAACGATCCGGATCGGACCGGGCTCGGACCCCGAGTCCCAGACCTGAGGCCTGATCGGCACCTCATCGACGAGCGGGTGTCCAACATGGCTCACCTCGAGTCGGCCGCGATAGAAAACCTCTTCGAACGGAAAGAGCACGAGCATACGGTCGATCGAGCGTGCCATCGACTTGACTCGCCCCCTGCGCCAGGCCCAGACCTGAGGGCTGACATAGTAGACGACCTTCACACCAAGCTTTCGCAGTGCCGGCGCCAGGCGGAGATTGAACTCCGGGAAGTCGATCAAAACCGCGACGTCGGGCGGATCCACCTTCACTCTTGCCACCAGTGTCTTGAAGATCTTACGCGCTTCGGGAAGCACTCTCGCCACCTCGGCCAGCCCGATGACCGAGATTGCCGAGACATCGGCAACCAGCTCGACTCCTTGCTCCCGCATCCTCTCGCCCCCGAGGCCGTACACGATCAGCCCTGGTACCTGATTGCGAAGCTCGCGCAGTAGCCGAGCTCCGTGATGGTCCCCCGAGGCTTCACCGGCGACAATCAGAAGGAGCTTTGGCATTTCATCTGAAAGCCACGCGGGCTCGAGTCGCCCGGAGCTAGCCTACGGGCGGCCCGGACGGGAACGGATACATCAACCAGGCCAGAAGAATTCCTCCTGCCATCAATCCAACGAACAGCTGAAGAAAAAGGCGAACCCGATCCGGCGGCGTTGCGCGCCAGAGAAACGCAAAGAAAGTGCTCACAATGAGCGCGTATACCGTCATCAGCAGGACGTGATCTACCGGCATCTTTGAGAGACCTGGTCCTTCGAGCTATTCCTTGTGACCCGATGCGAGATCACAGCAATCGAGCACCAAAAGAAGGTTCATCAACCCCGCGGTCAAGATGAAGGCGCTCCCATACTCGTAACCGGGCGCAGTTATTTCGCCGGCGTAGCCAAGCAGATAGCGGAGTCCGAAATACGGCAGGCCGACCCCCATCGAGGCTAGCGTGGCCAGGAGCGTCAAGGGCCGGTTCGTCACCACCGCATAGAGATTCCCGTCGAGACTCCACCCGATCCAGAGAGCCGCCAGAACCAGCGTGGCGAAAACCGCGCCACGCCTTTTCTTGCCCAAATAGATGTGCCCGGCGCCAGGAACGGCCCACGCGAACAGCGCCGCTCGCACCAAGCCACCCGCGTGGGCGCGGGCGCCGATCTCCTCAGATAGTTCTGTCACGAAAGCGTGTTCGAGGTCGTGCTAGCTGTTCGAATTGAGCAGTTCTTTGAGCTCTTTGCCGGGTTTGAAATACGGAATCCGCTTGGGTGGGACGTCCACACGGTCGCCGGTCTTCGGGTTCCTGCCGATTCGAGGGCCTCGATGACGAATCCGAAAGCTCCCAAACCCTCGAAGTTCGATCTTGTCGCCTTCCTTGAGGGAGGTGACGATGCTCTCGAACACGGTGTTTACGATCAGTTCGGCGTGCTTCTTGGTCAACTGTGTGGTCTTCGCCACCTCTTCGACCAATTCTGCTTTCGTCATTCCTTTCGTCATACCAACAGGCTCCCCTCTCATTCTGATTTCATTACTACTCGAGCAAAGGGTACGCTCGCGCTAGGCCACGTCTTTCTTGTTGGGCTCTTCCGCCTCGCCGGTAGCTTCGGGCTCTTCAGCTGCAATTTCTTTATCTGCCGGCTCTTCAGCTTCGGGCCCCTCGGCTCCGGACTTCTCGGCTTCTGGCTCCTCGGCTTCTGGCTCCTCCTTTAGGGCTTCGACTTCGGCGACTTCCACCGGTGTTTCGTCGGCTTCCGGCTCGGCTTCGACTTCCGGTGACGACCCCGATTCGGCCTCGGCCGATACCTCAGACGACACCTCTGCCGCCGACGTTGCGCTTCCCTCCTCGGACGCTACCGCTTCCTCCTCGGGGGATTCAGACACCGTCTCGACCGCCTCGCGGTCACCTGCGGATTGCGACTCCAGTTCGGCGATCTCGTCTTCGGTTGGCTGATCGACACCCCGCATGGTCAGACCGATCTTCTTGTCTTCCTCCTCGATTCGCAGGATCCGAGCGGACACCCAGTCGCCGGCGTTGTAGAGTTCGACCAGCGAATCGCCATCCAGGTCGATCTCACTCACATGTGCCAAGCCCTCGAGCCCCTTGTGGATCTCCACAAACAGGCCGAAATCGGTGACGTTCACGATCCGTCCTGTGACCTTGTCGCCGACATCGTGAGCCGATGCGAAGTCGTCCCACTCGTTGGGCATGAACTCCTTGATCGAAAGTGACACCCTCTGGTTTTCGACATCGATCCCGGTGATGCGGGCCTTGATCTTGTCGCCCTTGTTGAGCACTTCGGCAGGGTGCTTGACGCGCTTGGTCCAGCTCATGTCCGAAACGTGGATCAAGCCGTCGATCTCGTCGGTGATCTGCACGAAGGCTCCGAACTCGGTGAGATTCCTGACCTCACCATCGATGACGTGGCCGACCGGATGAGATACCGAAAGCTCTTCCCAAGGATTTCGCTCGGCCTGGCGTAACGAGAGACTGATCCGACGTTGGTTGAGGTCCAACTCCGAGACGATCGCCTCGATCTCGTCTCCCTCCGAAAGAGTCTTGCCCGGGTTCACGACTTTCTTGGTCCACGACATCTCGCTGACGTGAATCAAGCCCTCCACTCCGTCTTCCAGTTCTACGAACGCGCCGTAGTCTACCAGACTGACAACCTTGCCGCGGACTCGCGAGCCCAGCGGGTACTTCTTCTCGACCACGCTCCACGGGTCTTCGAAACGCTGCTTGTAGCCCAGCGAAACCCTTTCCGACGCCGGGTCGAACTTGAGCACGACGACTTCCGCTTCGTCCCCGACAGCGAAGTACTCTGAAGGGTGATTGACCCTTCCCCACGAAATATCCGTGATGTGGAGCAGGCCGTCGATGCCGCCGAGATCAACGAAAACGCCGTAGTCCGTTATGTTCTTGACCACACCCTGAATCCGGGCGCCTTCGGCGAGCCGATCGAGCGTGTCCGCTTTCTGCTTGGCAAACTCCTTCTCCAGGACCGCTTTGCGGGATAACACAACGTTGTTCCGGCGCCGGTCGATGCTGATGACCTTGAACTCGAGTTCTTCGCCGCAAAGCGACTCCAAGTTTTTGATCGGCTTGATATCGACCAGTGAGCCCGGCAAGAACGCCCGAATTCCGATATCTACGGTCAGACCTCCCTTGATCCTCTCGAGCACACGGCCTTGGATGATCTCGCCGGTATCGTGGCTGCGTTCGACGTTGGTCCAGACCTTCATCCGCTCCGCCTTCCTCTTCGAAAGCAGCACGAGGCCCTCTACGTCCTCCGCCTTTTCGAGAAGCACGTCGACATTGTCTCCGATCGTCACCTCTAGCTTGCCGTCTTGTTTTGAAAATTCTGAAATCGGCACAAGTCCTTCGGACTTGTAGCCGACATCGATAATGACGTGATTGTTGGTTACGTCGATCACCTTGCCGGTGACAATTTCGCCTTCACTCAGGTGACGCATGCTCGCGTCATAGAGCGCGACCATCTCGTCGTAGTTCATCTCATCTCGAGTGTCGGCAACGGCGGGGACATCGGCCTCCGTGGACGATTCCTGCCGCTCTTCCGTCGGGTTCATCTAACAGTTACCTCCTGGTGCGATTTGATCGGGCCGCTGGCCCGTCGCCCACCATTTCGGCGGGACCGAGTTACGCCTAAGCGCTTGGAAACTCGGAATTTGGGAGTATAGACACCCCTCTGAACGAGTGTCAAGAATTCGTTGCACACCCAAGTGGATCCTGGTCATGCGAGTCTTCCCGAACCTGGCTACTGGCCATCGGCGGTAAGTGCTAGTGCCGCCCGAATTTCGGTGCGGACATCGAAGTCGGATTCGACTCCGAGCGCTGCCTCGAGCGAGCGCCGTCGGGCTTGGCTGGCCCTATCGTCGCGGAGTTCGAGCCGAGCCAGCGACCAAGCGGCCTGCCCGCGCACGGCGCTGTCCGAATCGCCCAGCGCTTCGATGAGCGGTCCTTGATACCGGTGATTCCTCCGATTCCCCATAGCTACCGCCGCGTTTCTCTTGAGACCTTCGAGCTTTGCGCGCTTCATCGGGCTGCCGCGAAATATCTCGACGTAGTCCTCGCGCTCGAGTCCGAGCAAATCAACCAGCGAAAGCTCGCGCCGCAGGCCAGACAGCTCGAGTTCCGGATGCCGCGCCGGCGCCAGATCGGCGTTCATCGGACAAACCTCCTGGCAAACGTCGCAACCGAACACCCAGTCGCCGATCTCCTTTCGCATGGGCTCAGGAATAGGCCCTCGATGCTCGATGGTCCAATAACTTATGCACAGGCGGCTATCCAGTCGGTAGGGGCCGGTGAGAGCGCCGGTGGGGCACGCATCGAGGCACCGGCTGCAAGTGCCACAGAGATCGGAAATCGGCGTGTCGGGCTCCAGATCTACGGTGGTGAGGACCTCTCCCAAGAGAAAGTAAGACCCCATCTCGGGATCCAGCAGATTGCAGTTCTTGCCGAAAGCGCCCAGGCCGGCTTTGGCCGCGAGGTCCCTTTCCAGGATGGGTCCGGTATCGACATAGCGTCGGGTTTTTGCTCCAGGAACGATCGCGATGATTTCGGCCTCGAGCAGCTTCAAGCGCTCGAGCATGACGTCGTGATAATCCAACCCGCGCGCATAGCGTGCGACTCTCGGCCAGAGATCATTTCCATCGCTGAACTCGACACTGTGCTCTTCGGAGCCGATCGCCGTCGCCTCCTGTGCCAGGGGCCAGTAACGCAACGCGACACATACGGCACTCCGAGCACCGGGCAGCAGCTCCCTCGGATCGAGCCGCGTCTCGACCCGGCGCTCGAGGTACGCCATGCTTGCCTGCTCGCCGTTCTCCAGCCATCGGACGAAGGCGGCTCCGGTCTCGGCAGGAGCAAGCGCAGCGATACCCGCGCGATCGAACCCGACGCGCTCCGCAGCGCGTTTGAGGCTCTCGGCTCGAGTCCTAGCGATCACGCTCACCGGAGATCAAGGTATCACTAGGGCCGAAGCTCTGCTGTGCGCACTCGACTTGGCGACCGCAAATGCCAGCCTCGAGGCTGCAATCCGAGCGCTTTGGCATAGCGTTCGAGGGCGGTGCGGGCCGCCTCGCCGTCGGCGATCGACGCCGGATGTCGGCTGCCGGTACCCTCGAAGCGGCACGAGAGCACCCGCAGCGCTCCGCTCTTGCGATCCGCCTTCAAATCAAAGCGCGCTACCAAGCGCTCGCCCGCCAGCACCGGCAAGCAGTAGTAGCCGTAAACGCGTTTCGAAACCGGCTTGAAGACCTCGAGCATCTGTTCGAACTCGAACAGGCGCTTGACTCGTTGACGATCCCAGAGCAGTGGATCGAACGGAGACAGCAGGACGCCGCGGTCCTTTCGCGGTCTGATCCGTTCGAGGCGCGCCGCCAGTTCGAGGTCGCGCGGACGGATCCATCCCGGCACCGGCCGGCCGGCGGCGACCTCGAGCGCGCAGGACACGATCGCACCTCGCTCCACCAGCCGATCGAGGGTCGCAGCGATCTCCTTCTTCCGATTCACCAGCCGCCAGGTCTGAACCAAAGTTCCGGTCGGAGCCCAGCCGTGCCCATCGAGCGCCTTGAGCAGTAGAACCTCGAGAGCCTCGTGCTTGGCGAGTGGCCACGACCGCACCGATTCCGGAATCACCCTCTCCGTCAGGTCGTAGGTCTTCTGGAAGTTCTTGCGCTCGCTAATCGCCAGTTCGCCGCTCGACCAGAGCGCCAAGGCCACCCTCTTGACTACCTTGAGGTCCCACCAGCCGCTGCTGCCTTTGCCCTCCATATCGACCGAGCGTAGCGGGCCCTCTTCCCGTATTCGCCGGCGCAAGCGCAAAGCCACCTCGCGATTGCGAGCCACAACGTTGCCCCACCAGGGATGTAGTCCCAGGAACTCCCTGCGGCGAAACTCGAAGGCCGGATAGAGCTCGATCGGAATCCAGCTCGCCTCATGCCCCCAGTATTCGAACACCGGTTCGCCGGGTTGCAACAATTGCTCGCCCAGAGCCGGATCCATGCCCTCGAGTCGCGAAAGCAAGACGATGGTGTGGCTTCGAGCGCCGGCTATCGAGACGGTGTCCAGTTGGAGGTAGCCGAAGCGGCGGACCACCGAGTACGCTGCGTCACGTGCCTGCTTGTCGCGCCCTCTGGCTCGGTTGGCCCGCTTTGGCAATCCGGTCCATTGCGGTTTGAGAAGGCCCGCGCGACATAGCGCCAGCCGCCGCGCCGATCTTAGACTGAGTATCTCCACAGCGACTCATCTTGCCACGCCGAGGAGGGCCTGCGGCCCGAGAAGCAGGATCGAGGTCCCAGAACGAGCTGGCAAGCCGCCTGGATTATTCGCCGGAGTTCTGCCGCGACCCGATGTCGGCAACGATCTCGGCAATGACTTCGTCGACCGAAAGCTCACCGGTGTCGATGACCCGGTAGGTTTCGTCCCAGCGCAAAGGCGAATCTTCCCTCGAGCTGTCGCGCTCGTCGCGCTCCCGAACTTCACGCTCGATATCAGCGAGCCGGGGCGACGCGCCGTCCGCCTCTCGCAGCTGGCGCCAGCGGCGCTCGGCGCGGACAGCGGGATCGGCAGTCAGAAAGAACTTGAAGGGCGTCTCGGGTACCACCCGCGTGCCGATGTCGCGGCCTTCCAGGACTCCGCCACAATCCGTGGCAAAAACTCTCTGAAGCTCTCGCATGTACTCACGGACACCGGGATAGGCCGAGATCCTCGAGGTTGCTTCGGTAACTTGCAGACCATAGATCCGCGTTCCTACCGGTTCGCCAGCCACCAGAATCGCGAACGACCCGTCGGGGCGCCGATCGAGATCGAGGGCGAGGACGCCCGCCAACTCCTCCACCGAAGCACGATCCTCCGGATCGATGCCCCGCTCGACGACCTCTAGACCCAGCGCCCGGTACATCGCTCCAGTCTCGAG
The DNA here is from genome assembly GCA_022561975.1 of Acidobacteriota bacterium. Classification (GTDB taxonomy): domain Bacteria; phylum Acidobacteriota; class Thermoanaerobaculia; order Multivoradales; family JAHEKO01; genus CALZIK01. The sequence continues at coordinate 2,365 of JADFQD010000083.1, read as the reverse complement.
GTAGGGCAAATTCAGTTCGCGGGCTACCGCGCGGGCAACGGTCGACTTGCCGGCGCCGGAGGGTCCATCGATGGCGATGATCATTGCGAGCTTCGAGTCCTTTTCTTGCCTGTTTTCTGGTCGGCCCTCGGCACTCGGCGTCTGCTTGGAGCAGGGCTTGGACCTCGGCCTGGACCGGCTCCCGGAGCGGCAAGCTGGCGCACTTCCGCCTCGGACAAGTCGCGAAACGCCCCGCGACGAAGATCGCGATCTCCGACCCGCCCGATGGATACCCGCCGCAAGCGCATGACCGGGTGCCCCACTCGGAAGAACATCTCGCGTATTTGCCGCGTTTTCCCCTCTTTGAGTTCGATCTTCCACCAGGTGTTGGATTCCGGTGTCCGACGCCCCCGGTTGCCTCTGAGAGGCGTGATGCGAGCCGGCTGGGTTCGCTTGCGATGGAGAGTGATCCCGGACCCAAGCCTTCGGATCGTATCCTCGGAGGGTCTGCCTCTGACCTTGACCTCGTAGGACTTCATACAGCCGTACCGGGGGTGGCTTACGAGTTGCGCCAGGTTGCCATCATCGGTCAAGAGCAGCAGTCCCTCGGTCTCGAAATCGAGCCGGCCAACGGCGAAAAGACCCCGCCGCACCTGCGGTGGCAGCAGGTCGTAGACGGTGGGACGGCCTTCGGGATCGGATTTCGTGGTCATATACCCCGCCGGCTTGTTGAGCAGCACGTAGCGGTGGCGACCGGGCTTCTGAATCCGCTTACCGTCGACCTTGACGAAGTCGGAGCGCAAATCGACCTTTTGCCCGATCTGCGCGACCTCGCCGTTGACCGTCACCCGTCCCTGCCGGATCATCTCCTCGGCGGCGCGGCGCGACGCGACTCCGGCTCTGGAAAGCACCTTCTGCAGTCTCTCCGTCTCCACTGACTTGGCGCTCACGGTGTCTTTGAAACCTCGGCTTCCGTTGCCGCTACCGTCTCCGCCGCTGGCTCCGTCGCGACTCCGGGTTGCGGCGGTTTCTCGGCAACCTGGTCGGGCGAAGATGGGGATTCCTCGAAGGGTAGAACGTCCGCCTCGGCGCTGGCCATTTGTCCGAAGGTCTCTTCGAACTCCTCGAGCGGGGGCAAATCGTCGATGCTCTCGAGACCGAAATGGATCAGAAACTCCCGAGTTGTCGCGTATAGAAAAGGCTTCCCGACGACCAGTTTGCGACCCGCGATTCGAATCAGCCTTCTCTCCAAGAGCGTCCTCAGAACACCACTTGGGCTCACGCCGCGCAGTTCTTGAATCTCCGGACCGGTGATCGGCTGCCGGTAGGCAACGATCGCCAGGGTCTCGAGAGCGGCCATCGACAACCGGTTCTGGCCGGTGATCTCGAAAAGCTCGCGCATGCCGCTACGGGGTTGCACGGCCTCGACCGGCAGCCAGACGCGGGCGTGAGCAGGTCCTGGGACCCTGAAGTGGCCCTGCCTCAGCTCGAGGACGCGGAAGGTCTCTCCCTTGCGGGCCTGGGCCACGGCGTGGGCGCCGTCTTCGGGGGCGGCCAGCAGGTCCTGGCGGGACGTGAGCGTGACGGAGCCGTGCTTCTGGGTACAGGCGTCGGCGCGCAGGTAAAGCTCGGGAGGGGATTCCGGAAGCACCAGGGCCCAGGCGCCCTCGGCGCGCACGAGCTTGACGCGGGCGCCCTTTTCCAGGATGCCCAGACGCTGGCTGGCGCTGTCGGGCGCGGCGAAGACGGACGCCTTCTTGCCCAGCCGGATATCGTTGTCTTCCGTCACGTGTCGGTCCTCAGTTGTCGCGCACGGCCAGGACCGCCAGGAACGCGGACTGGGGCACGTCCACCTTGCCGATGGTCTTCATGCGCGCCTTTCCTTTCTTCTGCTTCTCGAGCAGCTTGCGCTTCCGAGTCACGTCGCCGCCGTAGCACTTGGCGGTGACGTTCTTGCTGAGGGCCGAGATGTTCTCCCGTGCGATGATCTTGCCCCCGATCGAGGCCTGCAGGGGGATCTGGAACAGGTGCCGCGGGATCTCCTTGCGCAGGGCCTGGACGTACCGGCGGCCGCGTCGCTGGGCCTCGTCGCGGTGCACGATGGTGGACAGCGAGTCGACCGGCTCGCCGTTCACCATGATGTCCATCTTGACCAGGGGTGCGGCCTGGTAGCACTTGAGCTCGTAGTCCATGGACCCGTACCCGCGCGTCGCGCTCTTGAGCTTGTCAAAGAAGTCGTAGACGATCTCCGCCAGGGGCAGGTCGTATTCCACGATCGCGCGCGAGGCGCTGAGGTACTCCGTACGCACGTACACCCCCCGGCGGTCCTGCGCCAGCTGCGTCACGGTCCCGATGTCCGACGCCGGAAGGATGAACTGCGTGCGCA
>JADFQD010000082.1 GCA_022561975.1 Acidobacteriota bacterium | reverse complement strand
TCCCGCGAACGCGAAGCCGACCTCATCGAGACGCTCTTTACCGTATCGGTTTCCGTCTACCGTCTGTGGATCATCAAGTTCGTTACACTCATGGCGAGCCTTAGCTTGCTCGCGCTTGCGTTGATCGTAACGGCGGATCGCTTCGTAGCCGATCTGCCGATCTGGCTCGCGCTGGTGAATGTGCTCCCACCGATCCTTTTCTTCGCCAGCCTCACCGTGCTCTTTTCGGCCATGTTCAAGAGCGCGAACGCCGCGGGAATGATGGTGACGGGGATCTTGGCGTTTGTCATCCTCACGACCGAGGGCCTTCAATTCACGGTGGTATACCCCTATCTCAATCCACTTGAGAAGCCCAACGATGTGGAGTCGTTCATCTGGATTCGGAACGCGGTCTACAACAAGATCGCCTATTCTCTGTTGGGCTGCGTGTGGTTTTGGCGCGCGTTGAAGCGCTTGGACCGCCGCGAATCGTTACTAAAGTAGTCTCACGCCCATCTTGGGCTCGGCGGGAGCGGACGGGCGCCCGTTCGGAGACGGACGCAACGGCCCAAGCGCTTGGCGATCGTCGGTCGAATCGGTGTTGACAGCCCCCAGCGGCGCCTATACCATAACTGGACAAAATACCCGCGGCGGTCGCGAACGAAATCATCTAAGTCGTGCCAAGGAGTGACGGGATATGAAAGAGACTACGCCATCAGAAGAGGCCAAAGGATCCGGAGTGTCTCGGCGGAAGTTCCTGAAGAATTCCGTGGCGGGGGCAACGGCGCTTAGCTTGGGGGCGCAGCTCATCGCACAAACCACGGATGCGCAAGCCACCGGCGTTCCCACGAGACCCCTCGGGAAGACAGGCGTCAATGTATCCATCCTCTGTCTGGGCGGATGGCACATTGGGTCCATTCAAGATGAGCGTGAAGCCATCAAGATCATGCACACCGCCATCGATGAGGGCATCACTTTTTTCGACAGCGCTTGGGATTATCATGACGGCGGGAGCGAGGAAATTATCGGCAAGGGGTTACAAGGCGGCGGACGGCGCGACAAGGTCTTCTTGATGACGAAGAACTGTAATCGGGACTACGAGGGTTCCATGCGCTGCTTGGAAGACAGCTTGCGTCGATTCAAGACGGACCGTCTGGATCTTTGGCAGTTTCATGAAATCGTCTATGACAACGACCCGGATTGGGTATTCGAGAAGGGCGGCATCAAGGCGGCCATCGAGGCGCAGAAAGCGGGAAAGGTGCGCTTCATCGGGTTCACCGGTCACAAGGATCCGCGAATCCAAAAGGATATGTTCGACAAGCCTTACGATTGGGATACGGTGCAAATGCCCATCAATGTGATGGACGCACACTACCGCAGTTTCCAGAAGGAAGTCGTGCCGGTCTGCCTCAACAAGAATGTCGGCGTGATCGGGATGAAGAGCCTGGGCGGCTCGCCCGGGCGGGTTCTAGTCTTGGGGAGGATGCAATGGACGGCGTTTTTCACGACACCGCTGCTGCCGCGTTGTTCTCGGCGGCGAAGATGAACAAGGTGAGCCTCTTCGCCTCGCCGCGGATGTTCTGCGACATCTACTGCCTGGAGCCGGGCCAGGAGCAGCGGCCCCACCGCCATGCCGGGAACGACAAGGTCTACTACGCGCTTACCGGCACATGCCGCGTGACCGTCGCAGGCAAGACTCGGCCGCTTCGGCCCGGCCAAGCGGCCATCGCGCCCGCGGGGTCCGAACACGGCGTCCGCAACGATTCCGATCAGCGGGCGACGCTCCTCGTCGTCATGGCCCCCCATCCCGACTTCAAGGGCTGACCGCACGGCGAACTTGTCCCTTTGCCCCTGGGTCCGGCCCACATCGCTGTTGGGTGCGGTCTCTCCCATCTCCTACGGCCTTCTTCCAGAGGCCTAAGGCTACGCCGAAGCCGCTCATGGACACGTACGAGGCGCTTTTTGCCGCCCTTGCCCATCCGGTCCGTCGACGGATCCTGATGACCTTGAATTTCGAAGGTGGATCGATGACGGCCGGCGAGATCGCCGCTCTGTTCGAACACACATGGCCCACTACGACGCGACATCTGCGTGTGCTCGAGTCCGCGGAGCTCGTTCGCCAAGAGAGCAAGGAACGTACCCGGGTCTATCGTATCGACCGACGCCGGCTCAAACTCGCTCGCGACTGGATCGCGTGGTTCTTCAAGCCCCCTGGCTGATGACAGCAAGGAGAGAAGTGATATGCCTGTAACGAAGGTCCAACCAGGACGTACACGTGGGGGAATCTGGCGGGAGCGAATGTGTGCCATGAGTACTGAGATCGGGAGGTTTGCGAAGCGCCAAAAGGGGGCAGATTAGTAGTGGAGAGGTGTCCGTCTCCCTGGGGATCTCGTCGCCGGATGGCTTCGATGACCCCAACCAAACCCCATGAAAGGAGCTGACCCATGACCACAAGCACGACCACAGGCGACCGGGCGAGGGCGCTTCGGCGTCTCGCACGCGACAGCCGCTCGATAGCCGCCTCGGCTGAGCGCAAACTGCAAGCCATCGTCGCCGATGTGCGGCAGGTGGAAGCCGAAGCCATAGCCGTCGCCCCCAGTCGAACAGCTCTCGAGCGCGATGGCGCTCGAGGGAGGTGACCATGTCCCGAGGAGTCAAGGGAAGCCAGGAGCGCCGAAGCGGAACGGACCGTCGCTCAGGCGAGGATCGGCGAAAGGGGGATGGCGGCTTCTGGAATGCGTTTTTCCGGCGCTTCCACGAGCGTAGGATAGAGAAGGATCGGAGAAGTAGGCAGGACCGGCGGGTAGGCTGAGCCGACCGACGAGTGAGGCTTTGCGAGCAGGGTAGGAAATGCAGGGCAGGAAATTGCTTTTCTGGGTAGCGGGGTCGTATCCTGGGTCAGCGCTTGGTACACGCGGGCCCACTCGCGCAGGTTCCGGTAGCGCTTCGCAGCCTTGAAGACCCCGGGACCGGCTTGGCCGATACGCAGCGTCTCGGCCAGACCGTGGGCGTCGATCGCATCGCTCTTGGCCCCCGGCGTCCACACGTTCTGATAGACGACCAACTCCGACGCATGCGGCGAGAGGATCTCGTAGAGCCACTCGCTCCAGGTGCCCTCTTCGATGCAGACATGGAGCGTTCCCGAGAGCTTGCGGATATAGCTGACCAGCGTGAGGCCGTTGGTCTCGACAATGTCGCGACGGACTCGCTTGCCGGCCGCGCTCAGCACGCAGATCGTCGAGGTGTCCCGATGGGTGTCGATGCCGATGCGTCGTTCCATGGCGGTGTTCCTCCTTCGGGCTCGATGCCCGGGTCGTTGTTTAGTCAACCCAAGCATCTCCCGATGGGAGGAAACCGCCACTTTAGTAATCCTCACGTCAGGCCTCATCGGTCCCACCGCGCATCAAGACGCGCCTTCCTACGTAGTCTTCGTGTCCCCTCCCGACCTCCGACCTGGGGCTCTGAGTCGGGAAGCGATCGCATGCAAAACCAATCGGGAGGGTACACCTAGGAATGGTGTTCCCTCTACCCGGTACTATGGCCGGTTGGGTGACGGCGCAGTTTGCCGCTTGTCGCCCACAGTCACATGCCGTCCCCCACAGCCATCGAGGTCTTTGGAGCTCGAACTCACAACCTCAAGAACATCGACTGCAGAGTCCCCCACGAAAAGGTGACGGTGGTGACGGGACTGTCGGGCTCGGGCAAGTCTTCGCTCGCCTTCGACACGATCTATGCCGAGGGCCAGCGACGTTTCGTCGAATCGATCTCGACCTACGCGCGTCAGTTTTTGCGGCAGATGGAGCGGCCGCCGGTACGAGAGGTCAGAAACGTCTTGCCGGCGGTTGCGCTCGAGGCCAAGAACAGCGTCCGCAACGCGCGCTCGACCGTGGCGACGATGGCGGAGATCGCCGACGTTCTGCGATTGCTGTTCACGCATTTGGGCGAAGTTCGCTGTCCGGACGACGGCGAACTCGCTCGAGCGTTCTCGGTGGACGAGATCGCTGCCGAACTCGAGAGTGGAGTCGTGGGCGACGAGTTCGTTCTTCTGGTTCACGTTGCGCGCCCGAAGCGCAAGGCGACCGAAGCACTCGCCGAGCTGGTTCGCCAGGGCTACGCGCGGATCTGGGTCGACGGCGAGATTCAGCGAATCCACTCGAAGTGGCGATGGCTCGAGAAGTACGATCCTCTGGTCGTGGTCTTGGGCAGGTTCCGGGCTGCAGCGAGCGCCGGCCTGGCCGGGACCCTTGAGATCGCGCTGGCGATGGGGCACGGCGCCGTCGAGGCTGTCGGAGCGGGCGGACCGGTCGAACCCGTTTCAGAAACCCGCCGCTTTTTCTCTACCGACCTCTCCTGCCCTCGTTGCGCGAGGAGGTTTCGTCGTCCGCAACCGGCGCTTTTCTCGTTCAACTCACCGCTCGGCGCCTGTCCCGAGTGCCAGGGCTTTGGCCGGGTGATCGGGGTCGATCCCGAGCTGGTGGTTCCCGACGACGGCAAGACCTTAGCGGAGCGACCGATCGCGCCCTGGACGACCAAGGCCTACGAGGATCGATACAAGCGTCTGATTGATGCGTGCGTCGAGCGCGGTGTTCCCCTGGACGTGCCGTGGAGAGAGCTGACGCAGGAAACACGCGATTGGATATGGAGCGGCAAGGGGAACTTCGTAAGCCTGGATCGTTTCTTTCGCTGGCTCGAACGGCGGTCGTACAAGGTCCACGTTCGAGTCCTTCTGGCTCGCTATCGCTCCTACGATCCGTGCCCAGCCTGTGGTGGGCGCAGATTCAGGGACGAGGCCTGCCTGGTGCGTCTCAACGAACGAGCGCTGCCCGAGTTCTACGCCATGAGCGTGGAAGAGATCAACGACTGGCTCCGCGCCGTCGAGTGGAGTCCTCGGCAACTCGAAGTCGGCGGCCACTTGATCGAGGAACTCCGGGAACGGGTCGGGGTCCTCTCGCGAGTCGGGCTCGACTACCTGACCCTCGATCGGCAGGCGCGGACGCTCTCGGGAGGGGAGGTTCAGCGAATCCAACTGGCGGCAACGCTGGGCTCCGGCCTCACCAGCACGCTGTACGTTCTCGACGAGCCGACGATCGGCCTTCATCCCCAGGACAGCGAGCGCCTGGTCGATTTGCTGCGCACGCTCGCAGCTCGCGGCAATACGGTTCTGGTGGTCGAGCACGACCGTACGGTCATCGAAGGCGCCGACCACATCATCGATCTCGGTCCCTCGGCCGGCGAAAACGGGGGTGAAATCATCGCCGAGGGCACCCTGCAGGAGATCCTCGACTGCCCGGCCTCTGCGACCGGGGCCTATCTCAAGGCGCGCGCCAATCCCGCCGCCCGCCGTCATCTGGCTCGCTTTCGTCGCGAAAGGCGCGGAGGAACTCCATCCGAAGAGGAGAACGGCGTGGCGACCTTCGAGATCATCGGCGCCAACGCCAACAACCTCAGGGACTTCGATGTCGGCTTCCCCCAGCGGGCGCTGGTGGCGGTCACCGGTGTGTCCGGGTCGGGAAAATCGACGCTGGTCGAGAACGTGATCTACGCGAATGCTGCAGACAGCAAGAAGATCCTCGATCTCGAGCGCGGAGCCTGCCGCGAACGGTTGGGTTTCGACGCGGTTGCCGAAGTCGTGCTGGTCGATCAGAGCCCGATCGGCCGGTCGAGCCGCTCGAATCCGGTGACCTACATCAAGGCCTACGACGAGATCCGTCGCCTTTTCGCGGCGACACCGCAGGCGCGGCGCAAGGGCGTCACGGCTGGGCACTTCTCGTTCAACGTCGACAAGGGACGCTGCGAGAATTGTAAGGGAACCGGCCAGGTCGAAATCGATATGCAGTTCATGGCTGCAGTCACCGTGCGCTGCGAGCAATGCGAGGGGAGCCGGTTTCGAGACTCGGTGCTGGAGGTCGAGTTCCGGGGCCTCAATATCGCCGAGACTCTAGAGATGTCGGTCGATCGCGGCTTGAAGCACTTTGCACAACACACCAAGCTGTGCCGGAAGCTGCGTCAGCTCGCCGACGCGGGGCTCGGCTACCTTGGGCTGGGGCAGTCGACCGCGACGCTCTCCGGTGGCGAGGCTCAGCGGCTCAAGCTTGCCGCTTTCTTGGGAGGCGGCTACGCTTCGAAGCCCAGGTTGTTTCTTTTCGACGAGCCGACAACCGGTCTCCACTTCGCCGACATTGACCTCCTGAGCCGCACCTTCAGGCGCTTGGTCGACTCCGGACACTCGGTTGTCGTCGTCGAGCATAGCCCGGACCTGATTGCGCGCTGTGACTGGATTGTCGATCTAGGACCGGGCGGCGGTTGTCGAGGCGGGCGGCTCCTGTTCAGCGGCCCGATCGACGAGTTCCTGCGCTCGGGCGAGGGGCCTACGGCTCGCGAGTTGCGTAGACATCTCCAGTGGCAGCCGGAGTCCGCGGCAGCCGTATGATGGGAGCGCAATGCTGATGGTGGGGTCGACGGAGCGATCGAGGTGGGGATGGCTTGGAGTCGCCGGCGGAGTGATTCTCGGGCTGGTTTTTTTGGTCGCGGCGATTCCGAAGGCTCTGGACCCGCTGGCGTTCGCGGAGCAGATTCGCTTCGAAGGCCTCGACTTCGCTCTCCCGGCCGGCTTTTTGGCCTGGCTGGTGATCGTTGCCGAGGTCTGCCTTGGGGTGGCGCTGGTCGTTGGCTTGCGTCGCCGCTGGGTTCTGATTCCGACCGGCCTGCTGGTAGGTTTTTTTGTTTTCCTGACGGCACGCGCCTATCTGCGCTGGACGAGCGGTGATCTCGACGGCGCTTCGGCGTGCGGCTGCTTCGGCAATTTGGTCGAGCGCAGCCCGGCCGAGGCCCTGTGGCAGGATTTGCTCCTTCTCGTACCGCCGTTCCTGCTCGCGACGTTCGTGGGCAGGAGCCACCTCGCGTCCGGCAACCGCTGGCGGATTTTTTTGGTGGCTGCCGCCACGCTCGCCGTGGCGATTCTGGCGTGGGCTTCGCCTCGCTTGCCTTTGGATGACGTGGCGACGCGTTTGGGGGTCGGCAAGCGCATCGACAGCCTCTGTGCCGGCGCCGACAGGCCGGGGGCCGAGCGGGTGTGTCTCGACATTCTGGTTCCGGAGCTTCTCGAAGGTCGCCACCTGGTGACCTTGGGCGATCTCGAAAGCGCCGACATCGAGCAGAGCGTTGATGCTCTGAATCGGATGACACAGGAGTCTCCGGAGACCACGGTGTGGTTGCTCGCCGATGCTTCGGACGAGCGCGTCCGGGCTTTTTTTTGGGAATGGGGGCCGCGATTCGAGGTGCGGGAGGTCCCGCTGCCGCTGTTGCGCCCGCTCTACCGATCGCTGCCGAGGTCGTTCGCAGTCGACGACGGCACGGTCACGCGAACCTGGGCGGGACTGCCCGACTTGGTAGCTGCGAACGGCCAGCCCTGATGTAAAGGAGGCTTTGGGCTGGAACGAATTGTGCAGCCTATAATGAAGGTGTCTTGGCGGGCGCTTGGGCTCGTGAGCTGGAGGTTCTGTCGATGAAATTGAGTCTTTCGAGTTCTATTTCTAGTCGGGTCGCGGCTGCGGCTTTTCTGTGGGTCGGTCTGAGCCTGGTGGCGAGCCGTCCTGCGTCGGCGCGATCGCCTGTCGATGAAGTTCAGCGCGGCTTCGAGCTCATCGATGACTACGTCGTGGTGAAAGACGGCAACGAGATCAAGGCTCGCATCTATTCATCCTCGGAAACCAGGGCGATTCTGATCGTTCCCCATGACATTGCGACTCCGTCGGTCATCCTCTGGCCGCGAACCCGAGGCGTAGAGTCGCTCAAATCGATGAAAGTGCAGACCTTGCCCGGAGGCTTCGTCGAGGTCAAGAAACAGGCGGTTGCGGCAAGTCATCCGCCGTTCGAGGTCGTGGGTACCGACGTACTCTTCGACGTGGGTGGCACCGAGATGCGACTCAGGCCCAAACCTCATCTCCTCGGTCTTTTTGACGCTCGCCACATGCTCGAGGAATCTTTGGTCTACGCGAGACGAGCGGACGACTACACGCCGACACCGGAATTGCTCGAGAAGCTCGGCCGGCTGAGCGGCAGTGTTCGAGTTCGCGTGTTTTTTGGCAGCTGGTGTGCGGCCTGCGGCCAGATGGTTCCCCGAATCCTCTCCGTGGCCGAGCGTCTCGGCGAGTCGAACCTGGACTTCGAGTTCTACGGCCTGCCCAAGGTGGGCTTCTCCGAGGATTCGCAGGCCAAGGCATACGACATCAAGTCGGTTCCGACCGGGGTGGTTTTCGTCGACGACCTGGAAGTCGGTCGGATTCAGGGTAACGACTGGCGCAGTCCGGAATCGGCGCTCTGGGACCTCCTCGATTCCTGAGTTCCCTCTCTGTCCGTTCGAGTTTCTCGGATTCGTTTCGCAGCCGTGCGCGCCACGCTCGATCATTTTGAGATTCCGGTGGCGGACTCCCGTCTCCTGGCCACCTTTCTGAAGGAAGTCTTCGGTTGGATTGTCGAAGATGCCGGCGCCAATGCCGGCGCCGATGTCTGCGACAATTCCGGCGAGGAAAGCGCCGAGGCGTCCAAGGGCGGGCGCTACTGCCGCCTCGGCCCCGCGAGCTTAGGGCCGGATTCGGAACGGTCGGCAGTTCGCGTGGGTCTGTTCGAAGGCCCGGCCGAAGTCCTCGATCGGGCGGTTCCGGTGGTCAGGCTGACCGGCGAGACGCTCGAGCTCTGCCTCGAGCGAGTAGCATCGGCCGGAGGGCGGGTGACCCTGCAACCGAAGTGGGTCGGGCACTCGGGCCGCTTTGCCCGCTTCGAGGATCCCGAGGGCAACCCCTGGGGCCTCTGGGAGCCGTCGCCGATTTCGTAGGCTGGCGGCCCGTGGTAGAAGTCGAGACGCTCACGTTATGGGCTCGGCCCGGGAGGTGATTTGTAGCGGTCGACCTCCGTGTCGACCGTCTTGCTGCGGCGGGCCCGAACGGTCGAGACGGAGCTCGACCGCTACAAACCGATAGACCATACGGTCGAGACGGAGCGGAATCGGTAGCGCTCAGGCTAAAGAACCCTGAGTCTCTAGCCTGAGGGTGTGGTCGCCGCTGTCACCGTCGACGCGGGCTGCGACAGCTTCGATTCGGCGTGCGGGAGAGTCGAGCGCGGCCAGGTCGAGAATTGCGATGCGCTGTGAGCCGCTCGAGGTTACGCGTACCCAGTGGGGAATTCGAAACGATCCGCTCGAGTCGTCGGTCAATTCGAGCAGCGGAGTCGAGGACTCGCGCCCGCAAATCACGCGGCGGCAGGCTCCGGGATCCACACCCAAGCGCTCGGCAAGCGCCGCGTTCCAGGAGGATACGGCGACCGCGGTGATCGGTGCCAGGCAGAAAGCCGTGGAGCCCGGCGGAAGCCGGAACTTGAGACCGCGGCGTTCGAGGAGTTCGATGAGAGTCGTGTAGCCGGCAGCGGTGGCGACGATCTGGACAGAACGGCGGTCGCGCTGGCGGGCACCGAGCCAGGAGCGGAGCCGTTTGGCGTCGAGGCGTTGGTGCCGAGCTATGAAGCTGCCTTGGGGAGCGTTGCTAGCGAGTATGTCGACCACGGTTTGGACGCCGGCTGCTGAGCCGGCGTCGATCACCAACCAGACTGGATCCGGGCTGAAAAGATCCGGCAGGGTGGCACGCACGAGCGCGCTCCGGAATTCTTCCGGCTCAGAATGCCCGGCCGGCTCGGCTGGCTCAGGTCGCAGGGGCTGGTCCAGTTCACCCGCGGCGATCGGCGGGATCTCGCGCCAGTCCGCGACCGCAGCCGGCGTGACGCCGAGCGCGTCGCAGTACGCGCGGTAGCCGGGCAGATTCTCGAACTGTTGCTCGAAAAGGGCCAACGCCAAGTCGCCGAAGTTATCGAACCTGGCGTCGCACACGAAATTGAGAATGCGCTGCTCGAGCGCGCGGGCGGACATGGAAAGATTGTCCCATGCCGGGAGTTTCGGGGCCGGATGCGTCTGCTATGATCCGCGCCATGAGCGACGCGTTTCCCTACAGAAAGAAAATCGAAATCGACAAGGCACCGCGTGCGAAGACGCCGAAGCAGACCGCGGTGATCGAGCAGATCGGCTGCACCGGTTGCGAGGCCTGCATCGCCTTCTGCCCGGTCGATTGCATCGAAATCGTGCCCGGACCAGAGCACCCTGATTTTATGAAGTTGGTGGAGATCGACCTCGAGCGCTGCATCGGCTGCCAGCTGTGTGCGCGCTACTGTCCCTGGGAGACCATCGACATGTGGGATTGGGATGAAGGTGTTGAGGTCGCGCCGAGTCTCACGGTTCGCTCGTTGATCTACGACTTCGATCCCAGCGAGATGCATGAAGCCGCCGAGAGCCGTTCTTGAGTTTCCCCGTGAGTTCGGCCGTGAGCTCGGATCGATGACCTTCGACGCCGAAGCCGGCGATCCCGAGCTTTCCGCCGCTCTCAAGAAGGTTCTGGCGGTGATCTACAAGGACCACCCGCTCAGCGCCAATCAGATGTTGGTTCTTGCTGCGGAGCTTCAGCGGATCGGCGTGCATCGTTTGGTCGAAGAGCACCTCGAGAAGTTCGGCCGCCGTCAGGGCTCGGGCGAATCTGCCGACGAGTACTGCTGAACACAAATACGGTTACGTATTGAAGCGCGCTCGATCGGCGCTGGCGGCGTTGCGCTCCCTGCGACATAGCTACGGCTATGCCTCGGTCGCGCGCCTTGCCAGCGCCGTCCATCACGCTACTCTACGTAACCGAATTTGTGTTCAGCAGTACTTGGGCTCGATTCTTTCTTAGAGTCAGCGGCTCAAGGAAGCTCCGCGCCGAGTCGGCGAGCAAGGCCTCACGCTCGAGAAACCGGGAGCTGGGCAAAGAAGCGCGTCGCGGCTTCGCCCGGCTGAGCGATGAGGTCCTCGAGTCGTCCACCATCGTACCAGTCCTCAGGCAGGTGATTCCGATAGGGCGTCTTCAAGAACCGCTGGTCAAGTAGGGCGATCACACCGGTGTCTTCAGACGATCGGATCAGCCGGCCGGCGGCTTGCACCACGCGGGTCATTCCCGGCACGACGAAGGCGTACTCGAACCCCCGGTCGAAGCGCTCCTGATAGTAGATCTTGAGCAGTTCGCGCTCCAGGGTGACGGCCGGGAGGCAGGGTCCGATGATCGCGACCGCGCGCAAGATGTCGCCCGGGTAGTCGACGCCCTCCGCAAAGACGCCGCCGGCCACGGCCAGCAGGAGGTTGTCGCCGGCGATCGGCGAGCGCAGCAGCTCGAGGATCTCCTGGCGCGTCTGGTCGCTGTCGTCGCGGCCCTGCACGAGGACGCGCTTGCCCGAGACTGCGAGTTTGGGCGCGACCTGGCCGATGAAGGCATAACTCGGGAACAGTGCCAGGCAATTCCCGGGCACCGCCTGGGCGAGGCGCGACAGGCTGTCTGCGATCGGTTGGTAGTTGCGGTCGCGCTCGCGCCAGAGGGTCGAGATCGAGTTGTCGATTACGAAACAGCGGTTCTCACTCGGGAAGGGGCTGGCGATGGACGTGACCGTCGTGCGCTCGGGATCGAAGCCCAGGAGATCACGGTAGAAGTCGGTTGGAGATAGGGTGGCGGAGAGTCCTATGGTCGAATGGGTGCGGTTGATCACGCCTCCGATAAAACGGCTCGGGTCTTTGCAGAGAATGTTCACCGATCGGGAGTCGCCGTCGCGGCGCACGTACTGGCTGAAGGCGTCGGTGCGCGCGAAGACGAGGCCGTCCAGGAAGCGCAGAAAGTCGAAGTAGAGATCGACGAAGGGATCCTCGGCCCGGTAGGTCGAGGTCTGGCGCTGGTATTCGACGTAGTCGACGAAGGTGTCGTCGAAGCCGGGACGGAGGTCCCAGAGGTCGTCTTCGACGAAACGGGTCTCGGCAGCTTGGGTTTCGGAGCCAGGGGAGCCAGGGGAGCCGGCGGAGCCGGCCTGTAACCCTCCGACATCTGCCAAGACGTGGTCGGTGGTGTCGGCGATCCAGGTGGCTAGTTCGTGACACACCCGGGCGGCTCTCTGGGGAGCGTCGTGGGAGATCGAATGGAGGAATTCGGCGGCCTCGAGGGCCTTGCCGGTCGAGAGCCTGGGGCTGTAGTAGCCGCGGCCTCGATCGACCAGATTATGGATCTCGTCCACCACCAGCACCGTGTCCTGGAGGTCGTTTTCCGGCCCGAACTCCTGTAGGGCGACGTACGGGTCGAAGGCGTAGTTGTAGTCGCAGACCACGACCTGGGCTTTCTCCGAAAGCTCGAGGCTGACCTCGAACGGACAGACTTCTTGCTGGCGGGCGTGAGCGAAGATTGCGTCCGGTTGCAAGGTTTCGTACCGCATTAGGAGGTCGTCGATGATGCGCGAGCGATGGAGCTTGAGATAGTAGTCCTTGGCGTAGGGGCAGAACTCTTCGTGACAGATGACTTCCTCGTTGGCGCACATTTTGGACTTCGCGCGCAGGCGTAGCGAGCGGAAGGTGCCGTCCCGGTTGAGCAGTTCGAGCACTGCGGTCGCCATGTCCTGTTGCAAGGTCTTGGCGGTCAACACGAATACCCGCTTCTGCCGCTCGAGCGCGTACTTGAGAGCGGGGTAGAGGGCGGCGACTGTCTTGCCGAGGCCGGTGGGAGCCTCGAGCAGCAGGTGCTCCTGCTGCTCGAGGGCGGTCGCGGTGGCGTCGATGATGGCCTGCTGGCCGTTGCGTAGCTCGGGATACGGGAATAGAAGGCGCTCGCCGGCTTGGCGACGCTCCAAAGCCACCTCGCGATGGCGCTCGTAGTCCAGAATCAGGCGGTTCAATCGGCGCTCGACCGAGGCCGCGATCGCCTCGAAATCGATTTCGAGCGGCTCGCGGTGGACCTTGTGCGAGCCGATTTCGATCAGCACCAGCTCGGCGCCGATCTGCTCGGGCGGTATCTGCTGGAACGGTATTTGCTCGGAGGGCATCTGCCCGGACTTTGGGGGCTCCAAGTCGGATGCTTCTCCCGCTTCTGCTTCGGCGACGGCACCATCGCTTCCGCTGTCTCCGCTGTCTCCTCTGTCTCCGAGACTCAGCATCCAGGCGTAGAGACGTGCCTGGCGCTCGTAGATCTCGCGCTTGGCGTCGGTGAGTTCGCTGCCGCGACGCACCGATTTGATTTCTTCGAGGATCGTGCGCTCGTCGTCCGGCGAGTCACCGGTGGCCTCCCGGCGCAGGCCGTCAATGCGACCGCGGATCACCACCTCCCAGCCGCGCTGTTGGAGGACCACCCGGATCGGCACCTCGGCCCGGTAGCTGGGGTCCTCGCGCCGGGCTTCCTCCTGATAGCGGCTGTGGATCGCCTGGCCTACCCACATGCGCTCATAGCCGCCGCGTTGTCCGAACCCGAGGTGACGAAAGAGCGACGCGTCGATCAGGTCGGCAACCGCCAACTCGACACGCAGGCTGTTCGAATCGAACCGTGGAGCCATCGCCGGCGAGTATACGAGCGTGGCGCCGGAGGCCGAGGGCCGTGATAGGGGCAGTTTGCGCACAGCCCGAAGGTGCGGTAGGTTAGCGCCATGGCAGCGAACGGACGACCGCCAAAGAACATCATCGAACTTCCGCAGCTTCCCAAGCTGCCGAAGTTCGACCTGCCGCCCGGGCGACTGCGCGCTATTTTCTTGGTTGTCCTGATCGGCGCCGCCCTGTTCAGTTCGATTTACACCATTGATCCGGAAGAGGTTGGCGTCGTTCTTCGTTTCGGTAAGTTCGTTCGCACCTCGAATCCCGGTCTCCACTTCAAGGCGCCACTGGGTATAGAGCGGGTCATCAAGCTGCCGGTGCAGCGACAGCTCAAGCAGGAATTTGGTTTTCAATCGCAACGCAGCGACGTCCGCACTCCGAGAAGTATGCAGGGCGAGTCCAATATGCTCACCGGCGATCTCAACGCGGCGGTGGTCGAGTGGGTGGTGCAGTATCGGATCGACGATCCGCAGCAGTTCCTGTTTCGGGTGCGAAACGTCGAAGAGACGCTCCGCGACATGAGCGAGGCCGTCATGCGCCAAGTGGTCGGCGACCGCACGGTGGATGAAGTTCTCACCGTCGGTCGCCAGGAGGTCGCCGATCTGGCCGAGTTGAAGCTTCAGGAGCTTTGCGACCAGTACGAGAACGGCATCAAGATCGAACAGGTCGTGCTGCAGGACGTCAATCCGCCCGACCAGGTGAAGGCTTCGTTCAACGAGGTCAACCAGGCCGAACAGGAGCGCGAGACCAAGATCAACCAGGCACAGTCGGAGTACAACAAGGTGATCTTCCGAGCTCGTGGTCAGGCCGAGAATACGGTTTCGACCGCCGAGGGCTACGCGCTCGATCGAGTCAACCGCGCGCGGGGTGAGGCGGATCGTTTCATCAGCATCTACCGGGCGTACCGCAAGGCCCCGGAGGTGACGCGCAGGCGAATCTACCTCGAGACCTTGAACGAGGTCATGAACAAGGCCGGCCGCAAGGTGATTCTGGATGAGAGGCTCGAGGGACTGATGCCGATTCTGGACCTCGAGGGCAAATTGGGCGGTCTGCGGAGTGGAGGAACACAACCGTGATGCGCATAGGTATCGTTTTGGTCGTGCTCGCTATGCTCCTGCTGGGCAACGCCGCCTTTATCGTTCTGGAGACAGAACAGGTCATCAAGACTCAGTTTGGCAAGCCGGTCGGAGACCCGATCGATTCGCCCGGTCTTCACTTCAAACTGCCCTTCATCCAGAAGGTTCACAAGTTCGACAAGCGATTCCTGGAGTGGGATGGGGACGCCAAGGAACTCACCACCAAGGACAAGCGGTTCATCTTCGTCGATACCTACGCCCGCTGGCGGATCAGCGATCCCCTGCTCTATTTTCAGCGCCTTCGAGATGAGCGCCGGGCGCAAAGCCGACTCAAGGATATCCTGGAGGGCGAGACACGCAACGCAATCGCCAAGCATCGGCTGGTAGAGCTGGTGCGCACCAGCAACCGCACACCGGCTCAGGATGAGTCATTGCCAGAGGCCACCTCGGTTTTCGAACAGATCACGACCGGTCGCGATGAGGTCAGGCTCGAGATTCTCAAAAATGCCAGGAGCCGGACCGGCGATCTGGGCATCGAGATCCTGGATGTCCAGCTCAAGCGGATTAACTACGTCGAGGCAGTCCGGCGCAAGGTCTATGACCGAATGATCGCCGAGCGTCGCCGGATCGCCGAGCGCTACCGCTCCGAAGGCGAGGGCGAGGCCGCCAGCATCCGTGGCGAGATCGAGAAAGAACTCAAGAAGATCGAATCCGGGGCCTACCGCGAAGCCCAGGAAATCCAGGGTCGGGCCGATGCCGAGGCCACCGAGATCTATGCATCGGCCTATAACGCGTCGGCGGACTCGCGGCAGTTTTACGAATTCGTGAAGACCATGGAGACTCTGTCGTCCACGACCGACGAGTCCACCTCCATGCTGCTCTCGACCGCCGGCGAGTTCTACCGGTTCCTGAACAATAGCAATCCGTGATTCCCTGGCGGGTCCGCGGCCGGAGTTTCTGCCCCGGGCCGCTGGGACTCGCGGCCGGACTCTGGGTCGTTCTGGCGGCTGCGTCGGGCGCCGGCCCGGCAAAGGCGGCTGCGCTGTCTTCGGAGCTTCGCGCCAGCCTTGCACAGGCCCGAGCCGTGTCGTCACAATTGTCGGTGCACGTGGTGTCGTTGCCGAATGGCGAGCCGATTTTTGCGTACGCCGCCGACGAGCTTAGAATAGTAGCTTCGAACGCCAAGCTAGTTACCACCGCCGCGGCGCTCGATCGTCTCGGCCCGGGCTATTTCTTCGAGACCGGGCTCTTTCTCGAGGGCCAGATTGTCGGCCACAGGCTAGTGGGAAACCTTGCCGTTCAGGGCGGCGGCGACCCCAACATCTCGGGCCGGTTCTTCGAAGGCGATCCGTTGGCCGTGTTCCGGAAGTGGGCGAAACAGCTGCGCTCCCTGGGCATCGAAGAGATTACCGGGGACCTGTACTTGGTGCACGGTTTCTTCGACAGCGTCCATGTGCACCCGGATTGGCCGCGAGACCAATTGGTAAAGTGGTACGAGGCACCGGTCTCCGCGCTCTCCTACAGTGACAATTGCGTGTTGATTCGGGTGACTCCGGGTAGCTCAGCGGGGGATTCGGCCGCCGTGGAGGTGGTTGCCGGCCCACAGATCTTCGAGATCCAGAACCGGGCCAGAACCGTCCGTTCTGCTCGACGTCACTGGCTCGCCGTGGATCGGAAGCCGGGCACCAATGTGATCGTGGTCAACGGCATGATCCTCCAGGGCATCGAACCGATCGATATCTGGGTGACGGTCGACGACCCAGTAGAGTACTTCGGTGCCGCCTTCGAGCTGGCGCTGGAGCGCGAAGGAGTGCATTTTCTTGGCGAGTCCAAGCCCACCAAGAGACTGCCCGAAGGGGGATGGTGGCGGATCGCTAGACACCGGACCGACCTTCTGACCACGCTCGAAGTCATCAATCGACGGAGTCAGAACTTCTACGCCGAGAGTCTGCTCAAACTTCTCGGAGCGGAGATCTGCGACGATGGAAGCTGGGAAGGCGGGCTCGAAGTTCTCGAGGAGTTTCTGCTCGAAGCCGGAATCTCAGAGGGTTTCGAGTTGGCCGATGGCTCCGGCATGTCCCGCGGCAACCGCCTATCGGCCCGCCACCTGACCGAGCTTCTAACCTATATGTTCGGGCATCGCTACGCCCGCGAGTATGTCCTCACGTTGCCCTATGGCGGCCTCGAAGACCACCATCGCTGGCGCGAACGGTTGGCCGAGGAACCCTATCGAGAGCGGGTGTTTGCGAAGACCGGGTCCTTGAACGGGGTCTCGACGCTTTCCGGCTACGTGAAAGCGAAGTCAGGAAAGGTGTATGCGTTTTCAGTGCTGTGCAACAAGGTG
>JADFQD010000003.1:63193-63496 GCA_022561975.1 Acidobacteriota bacterium | reverse complement strand
AATGGTACAAACCGTCGGAACTTGCTGGCATCTTCCGACGTTTTGTACCATGCCGAAGCCCAGACGCAACCACCGCGAGAAAGTCCTGACGCTGCTCCACAAGAAGGGGCTTCTCAGGCCGAAGGAGCTGACAGAGCGGGGAATCCCCCGGTCAACCCTTCAGCGCCTCCTGGAGCAAGGTGCGGTCGAGCGGGTCGCCCGCGGTCTGTACGCTCTTCCCGGTCGTCAGCTGAGTGAGCATCAGAGTCTCCTGGAGGTCGCCAAGCAGGTTCCCGGAGGAGTGATCTGCGTCCTCTCGGCGCT